>JASLNQ010000156.1 GCA_030745955.1 Dehalococcoidia bacterium
CCCGCAGTCTCACTGCCACGCTCTCACTTACCGGCATTCGGAGTTTGGCTGACGTCAGTAACCTTGTAGGGCCCATTAGCCATCCAGTAGCTCTACCTCCGGTAAGAAACACGCAACGCTGCACCTAAATGCATTTCGGGGAGAACCAGCTATCTCCGAGTTTGATTAGACTTTTACTCCTCCCCTCAGTTCATCGCATCACTTTTCAACGTAAATGCGTTCGGACCTCCATTCCGTTTTACCGGAACTTCATCCTGACCAAGGGTAGATCACTCGGTTTCGGGTCTGTTGCCGATGACGGACGCCCACTTCAGACTCGCTTTCGCTACGGCTTCCCCACACGGGTTAACCTCGCGACGTAACACTAACTCGCAGGCTCATTCTTCAATAGGCACGCAGTCACCCCGATAAATCGGAGCTTCTACGGTTTGTAGGCACATGGTTTCAGTTCTGTTTCACTCCCCTCGCGGGGTGCTTTTCACCTTTCCCTCACGGTACTTGTTCACTATCGGTCGCCAGAAGTACTCAGCCTTGGAGGGTGGTCCCCCCAGATTCCGACAAGATTTCACGTGTCCCGTCGTACTCAGGAACCGGGCTAAGAGTCGCACACTTTTCGTCTACGGGGCTTTCACCCACTACGGCCAGCCGTTCCAGGACTGTTCGACTAAATGTACGTTTTGTAACTCTTCGAGAAATCTGGAGATTTCTCAGGCCCGGCCCTACAACACCACAAAGGCACAGGACTCCAGTCCGTTAGGCTCTTGTGGTTTGGGCTAGTCCCCGTTCGCTCGCCGCTACTAGGGGAGTCTCGGTTGATTTCCTTTCCTCGGGGTACTTAGATGTTTCAGTTCCCCCGCTTACCGCCAAAGTCTCACGACTAAGGCAACTACCGAAGTAGATGGGTTCCCCCATTCGGGAATCCCCGACTAAGCTTGTTAGGCAGCTAATCGGGGCTTATCGCAGTCTTACTACGCCCTTCTTCGGCTTCTGGCGCCAAGGCATTCCCCATGTGCCCTTAGTAGCTTGACTCACATTAAGGAATCGTCTACCTGGTCTCGGAGAATGCGGAATCCACTGTTCGGTTGTAAATGTACGCGCGCCGCCGGTTTTGAAACCGTCGGGATTCGCCCCACAGGCACGGCCTGAGTTTAGGCGTAACGAAAAGTTTACCGCGTCGATTTCTGGCCAGTCAACCAGATTCCGATTGAATTCGATGCCGATTTCCAGGCCACGGTGATGCTCCCGATTTCTGTGGGTGTTTTAACCGCCACGCGGGGTGCCTGAACTGCCACTGCAGCGTGATATCGAGGGCAGCCAAAAACGTGTGCGCCGGGACCGTGAAATCTTTGTGATTTCCGGAATTTCCAAGGTGAATTCGCGCGTTGCACCGGGCCGGGCAACGGGAAACGCCTGATATACTTTGTCGGCAACAGCTTGTTGCACTTTTTCGCCGGTCCGTCATCTCTCGTGAAACGGGCCGGTAACGCGTAACAAGGGAGTGAACAGATGCCGGCATTCGCCGTCATCGGAGCCCAGTGGGGCGACGAGGGCAAGGGTAAAATCATCGATTTCCTTGCCGAAAACGCTGCGGTCATCGCACGCTATTCTGGCGGCAACAACGCCGGACACACCGTAATGAACGACGCGGGCACCTTCGCGCTGCACCTGGTGCCGTCAGGCATTTGCTGGCCACATGCGATGAATGTCATCGGCAACGGGGTGGTTGTCGACCCCGATGTTCTGCTGAACGAGATCACCGAGTACAACCTCGATCCCCAGCACCTGGCCGTCAGCGACCGCGCCCACTTGATAATGCCGTACCACGTCGCCCTCGACCGTCTTGAAGAAGAGCGGCGCGGGAACGCGGCGATCGGCACGACGGGCCGCGGCGTCGGCCCGGCATATGTCGACAAGGTGTCGCGGCAGGGTCTGCGCGTTGGAGAGTTGCTCGATCCAGAGGACCTGGCCCTTCGGCTTCCAGAGATCGTGGAATTCAAGAACGAGATCATCACCAAGATCTACGGCGGAGAGCCGATCGACCTAGATGCCATTTTCGAAAACGCCAATCGGTGGGCGAGCGAGCTGGCACCATACATCCGTCCGGTTGAGGACCTTGTGGCAGACGCCCTCGATTCGGATGGCAACGTGATCATCGAAGGCGCACAGGGCGCACTGCTCGATCTCGATCACGGTACATACCCGTTCGTGACCAGTTCAAATTCAACGGTTGGCGGCACGCTTACTGGACTCGGCATGGGGCCGGGTTCTTACGGCGGGGTTGCCGGCGTGTTCAAGGCATACTGCACCCGTGTCGGCGCCGGCCCGTTCCCGACGGAGCTGCTCGGTGAAGATGGCGACCGGATTCGAGAGTTCGCCGGTGAATTTGGTACAACCACAGGTCGCGCACGCAGAATCGGGTGGTTCGACGGTGTGGCAGGCAAGTATTCAGCCAGAGTCAACGGGCTTGACGCAATGATCATTACGCGCCTCGATATCCTCGATGGCTGGGACGAACTCAAGGTCTGTGTCGCGTACGAGATTGACGGCGTCAGGACCGAGCAGTTCCCCGTCGATGCAGTGATGCTGGACCGTGCGAAACCCATCTACGAAACGGTCCCGGGCTGGACCGAGTCGACGCGTGCCATCACGGAGCAAAATCAGCTAAATAACGGTGCCCGGGCATATATAGAGAAAATTGAAGAGCTGGTAGGGGTTCAGGCGAAGATTATTTCGACAGGCCCCCGGCGTGAAGAGACGCTCGTTCTGCACGACTTCCTGGCTAGCTAGCAATTCATTACACGGTGCCTGGTACCCGGGATGAACGCGCGCCGTTCGCAGGCCATCCGGCTAATCCAGCCCGGTACCCAGTGGCTTTCGTGCGGTTTCCCCGATGGTCGCCATCACGGCGTCTGCCAGTCTCGTGGAGTGGTGTCTCACCTTTAGACCGTCGATAAATGCCAGGTCGCCCATCATGACCTGGTGGGCAAACTTCTCGACCAGGTCATTGTCCAGTTCGACCGGTGCGGCATCTTCGGCGGCGTACTCGGCAAGGACCTGTTCCGAGAAGCTGGTTGTATTCACCAGCAGATAGTCAAGTTTACACCCGCTCAGATAGCGCACCACTTCCGACGCAAAGGTCGACACACCGTAACCGGCCGTTTCGCCAAGTTTGGTCATGAGGTTGCATGCATAAATGATCGGGGAATCGGTGTCTCGAATTGCGTCTCTAACCTCCTGGACGAGCAGGTTGGGGATGACGCTGGTGTAAAGGTCTCCAGGACCCAGCAGGATAGCGTCGGCTTTCTCGATCGCTTCCTGGGCTCTCGGGTTCGCCTTCACCTCTGAATCGAGAAACACCTCGCTGATCCCGGGACCGTTGCTGCCCCGGAGATCGATAGCCGATTCGGTACGAATGACCTGCCCATCGATGAGCCGGGCGCAAAGGTGCGCTTCATCGAGGGTTACCGGCACCACCTGGCCGTCGAGCTGCATCATGCGTGACAACTCGTCGAGCGCCCCCTGTACCCCGTGATACACCGTAGTCAGCGCAGCGAGAACAAGGTTGCCAACGCTGTGGCCCTGGAGGCTCGACCCGGAGTCGAACCTGAAGTCGAGTGCGCTGTTTAGCGCATCGACCTGCTCGTTGTTTTCTGGACTGAGCGCGACCAGGCACTGGCGCAGGTCACCCAGCGGCGGGTAGCCAAACTCTTCGCGCAGGATCCCGGTGCTACCACCGCTGTCGAACATGGTGACGATAGCCGTCAGGTCCAGGTTGTGCGACTTGAGGCCACGAAGAGCAACGGAGGAACCGCTTCCCCCGCCGATCACTACGATGCTTTTTCGGTCAGTGCTCAAATATCGATCCCTGTTCCAGCCCATCGAGCTGCCGTGTTGCCGCAAGCGTGCCATATTCCAGCGCAGGGGGGTAGCAATTTTTCATGCAGTTTCGGTGTAATTCGCGCATACGTCGGACACTCTCAGTGATATTCCACACTAAACCGTGTCAAATCGATCCCGGCTAGGAAAGATCGATCTCGTACTGGCCCATGATCGGGTCGAACCGCTTGCTAAAGGCTTCAAGTTCTGCCGGTTCGGGGATCATAGGCAGCCGGGCTGGCCCGACATCGAAGCCCGATCTGTTCATTGCGTACCGGACCGGGATCGGGTTCGTGATAAAGAACAGGGCGTTGAAGATCGGCAGCAAGCGGAGGTGCTCCGCTGCAGCTGCTTCGATATCGCCTTCCAACAGCAGTCCAATCATTTTCTGGACCTGGCCGCTGATAATGTTTCCTGCCACACTGACGATCCCGTATCCGCCGGTCGCCATAGTGGCGAAGGTCTCGTTGTCGTTGCCGCTCCACACCCTGAAACCCTCGGGCGAGTCCTTGATCACATACGCGATCTGATCGGCGTCACTCGATGCCTCTTTTACGCCAACGATGTTCGGCACCTGGGCGAGCCTGAGCGTTGTGGCCGCATCCATGTTCAGCGCGGTCCGTGACGGAACGTTGTAAAGAATTCCAGGTATCGAAACGGCGTCGGCAATCGCGGTGAAGTGCTGGTACAGGCCGCCCATGGTGGGCTTGTTGTAGGCCGGGACTGTCATCAGGATCGCGTCGACGCCAGCTTTTTCGGCCTCCCGTGAAAGCGCGATCGAACCGCGCGTGTTGTTGTTGGTGGTGCCGGCGACTACGGCGCCATCCTCGCCGATCGCCTCTTTCACTGCCGAGAACAAGCGGAGCAGCTCTTCGTCGCTCATCGACGGTGCTTCGCCGGTGGTACCGCCGATGACGAAGCCGTCGGAGCCTGACTTGAGCAGTGCTATTGCCAATTCCCCCGCTCGTCGATAGTCGACCTCCCCGTCTTCGGTGAAGGGCGTGACCATTGCTGTTAGGAGTCGTCCAAGTTCTGCCATGTCGGGCCGATCTTTCGTCGGTTTAGCCGTTGGTTTTCCAGGCGGTTGTTTCGCTACGTTGTTTTCGCTGGGCGACTGGCTTGAACGCATCCCGCCGCAAGGCCTCGTCCATAATCTGCAGTGCGTTCAACGCTGCGCCCTTGCGCAAGTTGTCACACGACAGCCACACGACGAGGCCATTATCGTGGGCGATGTCTTTGCGTATGCGCCCGACGAGCACCTCATCCCTACCAGCTGCTTCGAGTGGCATAGGGTATTGATTCTTACTCGGGTCGTCTACCACCAGCACTCCGTCGTAGTTGGCAAGGGCGTGTGTAGCGTCATCAACGCTAACGCTCGATTCGAACTCGATCTGCACTGCTTCGCTGTGCGATATTTCGACTGGTACCCGAACGCAGGTCGCCGAGATGGGCAGATGCTCGTCGTGCAGAATCTTGCGCGACTCGTTCAGCATTTTCTGTTCTTCCTTCGTGTAGCCGTTTTCGAGGAAATCATCGACATGAGGGAGAACGTTGAAGGCAATTGCATGCGGGTACACGTCAGGCGCTGCCACGCCGCCATCGAGCACCGTGCGTAATTGCTCCATGAGTTCCTGGTTCGCTGCAACACCAGTCCCGGTGACCGACTGGTAAGTGGCCACGGTAACTGCTGTTACCGGCGACAGCGCGCGCAGTGCA
>JASLNQ010000157.1 GCA_030745955.1 Dehalococcoidia bacterium
GACGTCGGCGCCCTCGTTTGCAAGGGTGAGGGCAATGCCCCGTCCGATCCCTTTCCTCGCTCCCGTGATGAGCGCTGTTTTACCATCAAGCAGTCCCATTCGTTGCCTCCCCGTTTGCGATCGCTTGATTTTTCGCAGATGCGATCTTAGCGCGGATTGTCGATTTGGGAGGGTCGTTGAGGTCGGGGTAGGAGCGGTCGTTAGCCAATCTCGTGAAGAATTTTACTCATTGCGGCGGTTTTTGCTGCGTCGAGGTTGGCGATTGTGTGCTCATACGCCCGGCCGCCTGGTCCGCCATCGGCGAACACCAGGACAGCTTCCCTGACCATCATGCCGAGTTTTTCGACGACGAGTGCGTACCCGGCCAGCTGCGATTCGTAGCCCTTTGCACGCTCGATCAACTTTTCACCGGAGACCTGGTCGGTCTTGTAGTCGACGATGGTCATCGTGTTGTCGGCATTCCTGACGATCAGGTCGATAAATCCCTCAACCTCAACTCCATCTGAAATCTCGGCTGCGACCCACGCCTCTTTCCAGGTGTTTTCGCCGGTCGCACCGGCAACGACCGGGCATTCGAGGACGTTGCGGACCAGCCGGGCGATGTTTTCTTGCTGACCGGGCATCGAGTAGGCGTCAGCTGAAAGGCGGACCAGATCGTTGAGCGCCGACGGGTCGTCGAAATCGATGTCCTGCAGCACGGCGTGTACCGCCGAGCCGACATCGGTACCACCGCGACCGCGACGGGCAGTGTTCCACTCTGTCGATTCTGCGGCATCGTCGGGTTTGGCCGGTGGTGGCGCGTCGAACATGGTGTGATCGGCGAGCCTGGACGGTGTCACATAGCCACGCCTTGATGCCGCACTGATCGCTCCGGTGGCAACCTGGATCCAGCTTGCGCGCTCGCCTTGCGAGAATTCGCCGGGCCGGGCAGCGTCCGGGTCTTCGTCTCTGCGTAAGCCGTCTTCCCTACCTGGACCGGTACCCTGCTCGATATCGAACTGCTGCCATAGCCCAGGGTTTGCTTCGGCGTATTCGCTGATCGTCACGGCGAGGGTCGATTTGTCGGATGACGAGCGGTGGACACTCACGACCAGGTGTTCCCGTGCCCGCGTGGCACCAACGTACGCAAGCCTGGCGTGTTCTGCGACATCCGCCTCTTTCTCCACCGTGGCGTGATTATCGTAATCACCGGTTGCGAGGCCGAGTCCTCTCGCACCCAGCCTGACCGCCATGATTGGTTGGCCGTTCTTTTCTTTGGTGATCGAATTGCCTTTTGGAGCCGATGCCGGGACCTGCAATCCTGAAAGCGCCACGATGGGGAATTCGAGTCCCTTTGCCGCGTAGATTGTCATCACCCGTACGGCATTGACCTCGCTATTCGCCAGTGCGCCCTCCGCAACGCGCACCCCCGCTTCGGCCTGACGACTGAGCCAGCGAACAAGTTCCCGGAGCGATCCTGTGCCCGAATGCTGCAACTGTCGCGACATCTCGATGAACATGTCCATTAGCTGCTCGCGTTCACCCGATGGGTCCATCAGTGCTGCAACCTCGCGGAGCCGACGTTCCCGAATGAACTCCTCGACCAGGAAGGGGGTTGAATGCTGTTGCCGTTTATCGTGGAACTCGGCCAGGCCGGCCAGCGCCGTGGCGACCCTGTGGACTCCCGAATCCTCGTGAAAATCGTCGGGCTGCGTGCGGACCCGCGAGTACTCGAATTTACGATCCAGGCTTGCCCACTCGAATAGGTCCTGGTCGGAGCACCCCCAGGCATTGGATTTCAGCGCGGCGACGATCGCGACCTGGTCGGTGGGATCGTCGATGGCAGCGAAGTTGTTGCCGAGTTCATGGAAGGTCTGCGTCTCGAAGATCGCAGCCTGCCCCTCCAGCACGTACGGGACACCGTGGTCCTTGAACGCGGCTTCGAGATTCGGAAGCGCGGTCCGGCGGGGTATGAGCACGCACAGGTCGCGGAAACTCGACTGATATTCATGACCGTTCCGGCCGACCAGTGTCCAATCACCGGCGCCAATACCCAGGCTGAGTTGGGCGAGGTCTGCGGCTTCGGCGTCACGGGCGTCTGTGACATCGCCGGTTGAAGGAGCGCCCATCATCATCACGCGAGGTTTGTCGGTGCTCGGTCCACCCTGATCGGATTTTCCGGGTTCGAGAGGCACGTACTGCGCCTGGTTGGGGTTCCTCGACGATCCACCTGGTCCGTTCATCCACGGTTCAAATACGGCGTTTACCCAGTCGAGGATTTCAGGGTTCGACCGGTAGTTTTTCGACAGAGACAGCTGGATCGCCCCGAGCGAGGAGATCAGGCCCTGCAGCTGGGTGAGATCGGCCCTGCGGAACCTGTAAATCGATTGCTTTTCGTCGCCGACCACAAACAGCGAGCCGGGTGTCGGAGCGCCGGCGCCGTCGCGGTCGGTTAGCAGGATGGCGAGTTTGAGTTGTAGAGGGTCGGTGTCCTGGAACTCGTCGATCAGCACATGTGTGTACCGGGCCTGGAAATACTCCTTCGCCGAGTCGCTCTCAGCCAGCAGTCGACACGAGAGGACCAGCAAATCCTGGAATTCCAGCTGACCCCGCGTGCGGCGTTTGTCTGCATAGGAGAGCACCATGGACGCAACTTCATTGACCAGCGGCACCACGGTCGATTCGCCGAACGACTGGCGACCCGATTCAAGTCTGCCCTGTGCTTCCTTGAGGAGCGCCCGGGCCTCTTCCAGGCTGCTGTCACCGCTTGCGAGTGGACTCCAATCGGGTGCTCGACCTACAGTCGCGGAGAGTTTCGGTAACTGGGTCAACGCGAGCACGCTTTCCTCGTCCAGGCCCGACTCCAATGCCTCGTCTATCCACGAAACCGCCAGCGCTATGGTGTTGTCGAGGTGATCGAGCAAGCGGTCGTCCGGGTTTGTGCAGTACGCCCGCAGGTCGAGCGCCGCCGCCAGGTCTGACCTGATCGAAGTAAGGTAATCGGCCGGTTTCACGGACTGTGTCGGGGCTTTGAGTTCACCGAACCGCTCGACGATGTCGTAGTTCTCATGCAGCTCACCGGCGAGGTCGCGCAGGGCTGCCAATGGCGACCTCAGTCCGAGCCGCTGTGCGTCGATTACGGCTGCGGCGAAGGCGGGCCGGGTCAACGCGTCGCCGAGCCATTCATCCCATTCGGCATCGAATAATGCGTCTCCCTGCACCGGGTCAAGCACCTCGAAGACGGGGGGTAGTCCGATATCGAGTGGCTGTTCCCGCAGGAGGCTTAGCGCGAAGCTGTGAATCGTTCCGAGATAACCGGAATCGAGTGATCGCAACGCCGTTGAGAGGGCCTCCAGGTCGGCTTCGGCATTTTCTTCCCGAGCGTCAGCAAGTTTTTTTTCGAGTTCTTCGCGAACTCGCCTGCGGAGCTCCGAGGCAGCGGCGTCGGTGAAGGTGATTGCAGCAATGTTCAGGGGCTTCACCCCGCCCTGAGTCACGAGGTTCGCTATACGCTCAACGAGTGCGCCCGTCTTGCCGGTACCCGCCCCGGCACCAGCGTAAATGGTCTCAGTGAAAGACCCCTCCGCGATTCCGATAATTCGATCTCTCACGGGGTCGCTCATTGACCGTCCTCCGCGAGTTCCAGGTAGTCGTTTAACGCCGGGTCTGATCCCCTTTTCGCGATCCAGTCCCGGGCCTTGCTCTTCGGACAAACCCGAACGTATTCGCAGAACAGGCAGTTCTCGAACGACGGGCCACCATCACCCCAGGTGGCGGGGCCGCCGGGACGGGCAGGAAATACGCCGTGGTCGATGCCATCGACAATCGTTTCCACCGCCGCCGCCAGTGCGGGACCCGCGAGGTCTTTCCGGTACTTCCCTGGTCCGGGTTTCAGTTCGTTGCTGCCTGCCTCCCGAACGAACCAGTACGAGGCTGTAACATCGGCATCCGGGTATTTATGCGCCACAGCCAGTGAGTAGAGCGGCAGTTGGAGCTTGGTCCCGTGCCTGGTGGGATCTGTATCCAGCTTCGAGTACGCCGCGGTGCTGCCCGACTTGTAGTCGTAGACGACAACTCGACTGCCGTCTTCCGAGATGTCCACCCGGTCGACCTGGCCCCTGAATTTCACGATCTTTCCAGTTGCCGTTTGCACCTCGACCGGAGGGCCGCTCTTTTTTGGCCGTTCGTCGGAGGTTCCTGCGCCGCCTCTGCCAAAGGAATACTCGGCCTCGACTTGCCGCATGTCGGGCTGCCCGGCTGTAGTCGGCTCACGGCGCAACCACTGGCGGAGGATCAACCATGCCCGTGACTCCTCGATCTGCCATGCGCCCATCGAGCGGCCCGGCGTCTCGTCCTTGAGCACCGCGATGTGCTTACTGATTTCCGTGCGCATCCAACTTTCCTGGTCTGCCCTTCCGGGTTTCGTTTCAGCGTCGAACTCCATCCGCCAGAGGGCAAACTTTTCGAGCACGTCATGGATCAGTGTTCCAAATGTCAGGGCGTCCAGTGCAAGTTCCGGCTCGGGTGATTCGGTTGGTTCGACGTGGAGTCGGCGGGAAAGGAAATATCGATAGGGGCAGGCCGCGTATGTTTCAAACGCCGTGGCCGAGCCGGTTGTTTCGTGGGATCTCGGATCAACTTCTGGCAGGTTGATCTTGCCGTCATACTCGGACCAGGCCGCTCCGGTCTGCCCGGCCTCGAACCGCACCGATCCGGCAATCGATGGCGCTACTTCTGACAACGGGAAGGCGGCGGGATCGTTTTCGGCGCGGCTCCAGTTTCTCGCGGACAGGACATCGTATTCCTGTTCTTCACCAGCATCGGTTGCGGGAAGGTTCAACACGTCCCGGCGGTTCCGGACCGACACTCCCGTGACGGGTCCGGTCATTAACTGGCCCGCCTGTAATAGCGGCTCGCCGGAAACGACCCTCGCCGCGTCGAGGAACCAGCGTGCGGGTCCAAACTCCCTCGCTGCGCCGGGTACTCCACTGGGCCAGTACAGGAACACACTATCGGCGCTCGAAAGCACGGACAGGAACGACAGGCGGCTCTGCTCAATCGTGCGTTCGACAGTCCCAAGGTACTCACCGGTGGCGTCGATTTCACGTTTCACCGGATCGGGGAGAAGAGGATCGGAAAATCCCTTACCGGGATAGCGTGCCTCGGTCATTCCGAGCACGAAAACCGTGTCGAAGGGACACCCTGCCGTGGTCCAGATCGGGCCCACATATACGCCTGAACCCAGCGACCGGAGACCGGCAGATCGCCTGCCAAGCTGCTCTCTCAGTACCCCGGCGCAATGTCCGTAACCGGGAGCCTCACCCGGTGTTTCCAGCGTTTCCAACCGGTCGATCAGGTCGAACAACCGGGTCCTGCGTGACTCGGCGACGCTCGTTTGTGTGGCCGCGAGGTAATCCGTGGTCATGTTCCGCAACCACTGGCCAAACCCCGACCATGAATTCTCGGTGGCACCGGGTCCCCGACCGGCGAGCACTTCGACGAAATCTCTGAGCGTGTTTGCGTACGCGGCATCCGATTCCGCGGCTTCGACCTCGTTCGCCCTGCCCTCGTCGAGCCGTTCCGAGCGTCGGGCGC
>JASLNQ010000158.1 GCA_030745955.1 Dehalococcoidia bacterium
TGCGATCTCCGCTTCGACCGAGGCTGAGCCGCTACCCGAGTTCGTGCCCGTGGACTGGGTGACCGCATCACTCTTCTCGGTGACTACGAAGCCACCGTCATCCGAATCACGGCTGGTTGCCGCGGCAGGTGCCGGGGTGGCCATTGCAGCTGGCGCACCCGGGGGAGCGATCCCGAAACCCTTGGACTCCTCTTCAAAGTCTTCGCCACGAAACCCACCACTCCCGTCCGATGCTCCGGAGTCCGCCTGGGGGTAATAACCGGCGCTGTCGTCGCTGTCCGAGCCTCCCGAACACGCGATTGTGAACAAAAATGCGAATGCCAGCACCAGCGACATGGCAATCGAAACGGAATGTGCCGGGCTAAATCGAGTTCTCATGACTGTCCCTCCACACCGGGCCAGGCAACCTGGTGTCACCAGCGATACGCGATATCGAATGCTGTCACTCGATTATCGCGCCACCTTTTCTTGTGTAGGCCTGTGCTGATATAACGACCAACCCGCACAATTTGTTCCAGCCCATACCGCTATCGCCATCAAAACCCGGGGAGCAATGCATGAAGTACAACCTGTTTGGACGCACCGGTGTGCACGTGAGCCAGCTCGTGCTCGGCTGCATGATGTTCGGCCAGAAGACCGACCTCGAAGACACCTGCCAGATTATTGACCGCGCTATCGACGCGGGGATCAACTTCCTCGATACAGCCGATGTCTACGGTAAAGGCGCGTCGGAGGAGTTTGTTGGCGAGGCGCTGCAGCGTAACGGCAAGCGCGACCAGGTCTTTCTCGCAACCAAGGTCTGGGGCCGCATGACCGACGATCCGAACGGACTCGGCAACAGCCGGCTTCACATCGTCGAGGGCTGCGAGGCAAGCCTGAAGCGGCTCAAGACCGACCGGATCGACCTGTACCAGTTGCACCGCCCCGACCCACACATCGCAATCGACGAAACGCTGCGGGCCATGGACGACCTGGTCTCCGCCGGGAAGGTACGCTACATCGGAACCAGCAACTTCGGCTCGTGGCAGGTAGTCGAATCGCTGTGGGCCGCTGAAAAGCACGGCCTCAACCGGTTCATCAGCGAGCAGTCGCCGTTCAACCTTGCCGACCGGCGGGCCGAGCGTGAACACCTCCCGATGTGCCGTACCTACGGCATGGCGTTCATACCATGGTCGCCGCTGGCCGCAGGCGGGCTCACCGGCAAGTACAGGCGGGTTAGCAAGCAGGCCGCAGGTACGCGGTTCGGTGACGAGACCGACCCCGGCAAGCTGAAGCGGTTCAGCGATGGCGTGATGGACATTGCCGATGGCCTGGCACCGATTGCGGAGGCCCACGGGGCCACGGTCGCCCAGGTCGCGCTGGCATGGGTTGCTGCCCAACCCGGGGTTACGGCCCCGATCGCAGGGCCGCGGACGCTGGAGCAGTTCGAGGACAACCTTGGCGCACTCCACGTGGAACTGACTGCGGACGACCTCGATGCCATCGACCGGTTGGCCCCACCCGGATCTAACGTCGCTGACTACTACGAGGCAAGCTACAAGCCAAACACCCACCGCTTTTAGGGGGGCGAGGGGGGTTCGGAGGGCGGAGTGGCTGCGCGTTCGTTCCTTCTTCCTGGGGGAGAAGGTCAGGTTGAGGGGGAGTGATGGCGTTCCCGCCTGCCGTCATTCCGACCCGGGCGGAGGAATCCCAGGTTTTCTCTGTTGAGTAGTGGTGCCGGATGAAATCACTCCAGATCTCTCCGCTCCGGTCGAGATGACGCAGTCGAAGTTCCTTCTTCCTGGGGGAGAAGATTAGGTTGAGGGGGAATGCTGGCGCGTGGTCCGGGTGATAGCCATCGAAAACACATCTCTTCGCATGGGCGTTTCCCTTTACCCCAGCCCTCTCCTGATGGAGAGGGAGTCAGGAGGCGCAGATCACACTCATGGTGAGTCCTTCGCACCCCTGCCCCGATAGCCGTAGAATCGCTTCCCGGCGAAACAAAACACGATCATCGCGCGAACTATTCAGCACATGCCCGACAAAAGAAAAGTCCTGATCACCGGCGGCGCCGGGTTGATCGGCTCGATCATGATCGACAGGCTCGGCGGTAAGTACGACTTCTCGTCCCTCGACCTGCGCCCCGTAGAAGACCTGCCATCGACGATCGCCAACCTCGATGATCTCGAGGCCATCACACCCGCTTTCGAAGGCATCGACACCGTGGTCCACCTGGCGGCCGACCGGTCACCCGCCGGCTCGTGGAAATCGATCCTCCAGAATAACTTCATCGCCACGTACAACGTGTTCGAAGCGTCGAAGCGGGCCGGTGTGAAGCGGGTGATCTTCGCCAGCTCGAACCATGCCGAGGGCGGCTTCTACCTCGACCCGCCATGGAAGTACGTCCATGACGGCAACTTCGAGCTGCTGGAACAGGACAACTACGAGCTGGTCACCGAGGACCACATGGTCCGGCCCGACAGCTACTACGGGGTCGCCAAGGCCTACGGCGAGGCGCTGGGGAGTTACTACAGCGATTTCCACGGGCTGAGCTCGTTCCACCTGCGGATTGGCTGGGTGATCGATGGCGACGACCCGACCTTTTCGGCCTACGCCCTTTCGCTTTGGCTCAGTTACCGGGACACCGCGCAGATCATTGACCTGTGTATCGGCGCCCCCGAGTCTCACCGCTACGACATCTTCAATGCCACTTCCGACAACACCTGGAAGATCTTCTCGATCGATCACGTGAAGGAGGCACTTGGCTACCGGCCCGAAGACCGCGCTGGCTCGGACTTCACGCTACGTGAATACCGGCGACGCGACTGAGGTTCGTTGAGGGTTGACCGAGCCGAGCAAAACTGCCCGGCAAATCCAAGCAGATGGACCGGTCGGGTCAAAATCGCCGGTCACGAAACACTGAAAAGGACCACAGTTGGAACTGAGCTGGATCGCACCGGCAATCGCCAGTCCGTTCGTCTACGCGCTCGTGACCCTCGGTGACAAGTGGATCCTTTCGGGGCTGAAGCTCCGCCTCACGAGTTTTTACCTGTTTGTGGGCGCCAGTCAGCTGACGATTTCGATCGGTATCTGGCTGACGCTGGGTTTTTCGGGGGCGCCGTTCGACGCCCGGGCCGCTGCGTTCGGCGGCGGGTTCCTGTGGGGTCTCGCGCTCTTCATTCTTTTCTGGGCACTGAAACGTGAGCAGATGGGCCGCGTAATACCGGTATCGCAAACCTCTCCGGTCTTCGCAGCCATTCTCGGGGTCGTCATTCTCGGCGAGGCCGTTGAGTGGTGGGGCTGGCTAGCGGTGCTGCTGGTAGTCGGGGGTGCCGTGCTCGTTTCCGCCGAGCCCTCGCAACTCCGCTCCGGGGGATTCTCCCGGGTTTACCTGTTTGTTTTCGGTGGTGCGGGGTTCATCGGGCTGGCCCAGGTCTTGCTGAAGGTTTCGGCTGAGGACATGGACGTGTGGCACAACATGGCGCTGCGGGGGCTGGGACTCTTCGCTTCGCTTGGTTTACCGTTTGTTCGCCCATCTGTTGTTCGGGACCTGGCATCTTTTTTGTCCAACCGCCGGCTGGCGCTGCCGATACTGCTCACCGAAGGAATCGGGCCGTTTGTCGGGAACGCGCTGCTGCTGCTGGCACTCGCGAACGGACCGGTCTCACTCGTCAGCGCCCTACTCGGGACGCGTCCGATATTTGTGTTGCTCCTCACGCTGCTGCTCGCCCCGTTCGCGAGGAGGGTGCTGGCCGAGAAGCTGTCACGCGCCGATATCCTGACCAAGGCCGGGGCGTCGATAGCGGTCGTTGGCGGCGTAGCGATCATTTCGCTGGCGTGAGGGTGCGGAAACGGAGCAGATGATGGCAGGGGCGGTAGTGGCTGAGTCGTTGGCCTGCCCGTTCGGGTGGGTGATCCCGTATCCAGTACGGGATGACAGGAATGATGGCAGGGGCGGTAGTGGCTAGTTCGTTGGGCCTGCCCGTTCGGGTGGGTGATCCCAGATCCAGTCCGGGATGACAGGAATGATGGGTCGGGAAGAGGGCGAAGGACGTGGGCACGGTCGCCCGGATCCGCCGTCGCCTGAAGAACACGTAATCGACTCAGCCAATCCTGACCGACTTCTCAGAAAATGTGCCAGTGGCACCTCGGAAAACATGGCTTCGCCACCTAGACGATCTGGTTTTGTAGCTCGGTCTCACCGTTCCAGAGCCGGTTCAAGTTCTCGTCAAGAATGTCGATCACCCGCTCTTCGTAAAGCCGGGTCTCGCCGCCGGTGTGCGGGGTGACAATCACGTTTTCCATATCCCAGAACGGCGATCCGGGGCCCATCGGGTCATCCCAGAACAGGTCGAGGCCAGCACCGGCTATCTCACCCGATTCCAACGCCTTTGCGAGTACCGGCTCGTCGATGCACGCACCGCGGGCCACGTTGATCACATAGGCCGTCGGTTTCATGGCTTTTAACACACCCGCATCGACAACGTTCTGCGTCTCGGGAGTCAGGGGACACGTCAGGGCAAGAAAATCGGCCTGCGGGACCAGCTCGTTCAACCTGTCGGGCGTAACTACTTCGTCGGCCGGGCCAACGGCAGTCGACGGATCGCGCTTCGTCGCCAGTATCCGCATGTCGAACGCCTTCGCAAACTTCGCAAGTCGCGACCCGATCGTGCCCATCCCGATAATCACGAGTGTCTTGCCGATCAGCTCATCCTCCCGTTTCGCCAGGTCGCCGATCATGCCACGCCATTCGTGCTTCACCTGGTGGTCGCGCCCGGTGTGAATTTGCCGGTTCAGCCCGAGCATCAACGCCATGGCGTGCTCGGCAACGGCATTCTGGTTCACCCCGGATGCGCTGGCCAGCCGGATGCCGCGGGTCCGTAGCTCGTCGAGCGGGAACTGGTCGAAGCCCGCCCCAATCGACTGGATGTACTTCAGTTTCGTCGCGCGCTCCAGCAGGGCGTTGTCCCAGAACCCGGACACGACGAACACGTCGGCACCTTCGATTCGGTCCATCGTGTCCTCTGCCGACCATGTCTGGAAGTAGTTCACGCCAGGGTTACGCAGGTCGTACCGCTGTTCCATCCGGTACGCGATGTGCGCGAAGTGGACTGTCGTATTATCTGCGGAAGGGAATCCTTCGGCCATCAAATTCTCCGTTTGCTTACTGATAGATTCTCGACTGCATCATCCCGTATTTACGAGTCGGCTCACCCCGCCGGACTCTCGACCTTTGCCGCGTAAGCGCCTACGATTTGCCGTGTCGCTGCCGGTAACCGCTATCGAAGATCGGGTTACGAGGCCGGGCGGTAAATCCCAGGGCAGGTGCCAGGTCCGTCGTCAAACCCGGAAAATGATACCGCTCCGAGCCCTTTCGTATATGCCAGCCAACCTTACGATCAAAAACGAATATGCCTCGGTGATAGTGTCACCGGACGCCGG
>JASLNQ010000159.1 GCA_030745955.1 Dehalococcoidia bacterium
CCGTTGGCACCGTTCTGATCGAATCCGCGGTATGCGCCACCACCGGCGACAACGAACTGGATGTTCATCAGGCCGACGATGCCGAGTGCGAGACCGATCTGGCGTGTGTAGTCGACGATCGTGTCGACCTCGGCTTCGGTAAGCGACTGGGCCGGGTAGACGGCCATCGAGTCGCCAGAGTGAACGCCCGCACGCTCGATGTGCTGCATGATCCCGGGGATCAGGACGTCTTCACCGTCACAGACCGCGTCGACCTCGACTTCAAGGCCGGTCAGGTAGTGGTCGATGAGTATTGTCTGGCCGGGGAACTCGCGCATGGCGCCCCCGAAGTAACGGAGCAGCTCTTCGGGGGTCTGGACGATCTCCATTGCGCGACCGCCCAGCACGTAGCTTGGCCGTACGAGCACCGGGTATTCAACGTTGTTCGCAACCTGGAGGGCCGACTCAATATCGGACGCCATACCGCCTGGCGGTTGAGGTAGTCCGTGCCGCTGGGTGATCTCTTCGAACCGGCCGCGGTCCGAAGCGAGGTCGATCACGTTCGGGCTGGACCCGAGCACGGGCAGACCGGCGACGCCCAACACCTGCGAAAGGTTGATTGCCGTCTGCCCACCGAACTGGACCATCGCCGGCGGATCGGACGAGCCGACTCCCTCGTTTTCGATGATGTCGCGCACCGATTCCTCGTCAAGCGGCTCGAAGTAGAGCCGGTCGGAGGTGTCGAAATCGGTCGAAACTGTCTCCGGGTTCGAGTTGATCATCACGGCTTTTGCACCGGTAGCCTGGAGCGCCCATGCCGCATGGACCGAACAGTAGTCGAACTCGATACCCTGCCCGATTCGGATCGGTCCGCTGCCCAACACTATCGCCACGTCATCGTCGGACGACACGGCCTCGTTTTCCTGCTCGTAGGTTGAGTAGAAATATGGCGTGACGGCTTCAAATTCACCGGCACAAGTGTCGACCATCTTGTAAACCGGCCGCAGCCCCCACTCCTTGCGCATCGTACGGACCTGCTCCGGGAGGTAGTCGGCCAGTGAGCCTATCTGGGCGTCGGAAAATCCCATCCGCTTTGCGCGGCGCATCAGGTCGGGCGTCAGCTCTTCGGCCAGGAGCTGGCGTTCCATCCCGATGATCCGGGCTATGGCGCGGGTGAACCACGGATCGACACCAGTCTCCAGTGAAACGTCCTCGGCAGTGCGGTTCCCCCTGATCGCTGCTGCAAGCTTCCAGAGCCGGTCATCGTCGGCCCGGAGATCGGGCGGTCCGCCGGCTCCCCAGTCGGGATTCTCCCAGAGTAGCGAGCCGCGCCCGTTTTCCATCGACCGCACCGCTTTCTGCAGTGCCGCTTCGAACGTGCGGTCGACGGCCATGACCTCGCCCGTTGCCTTCATTTGCGTCCCGAGTGAGCGGTCCCCGGTCGGGAACTTGTCGAACGGCCAGCGGGGAATCTTGACCACACAGTAGTCGAGGGCGGGTTCGAAGGCAGCGGTCGTCTTTTGCGTTACGGCGTTGGAAATTTCGTCGAGGGTTTTGCCGAGTGCGATCTTGGCAGCGACACGGGCGATCGGGTAGCCGGTTGCCTTGGAGGCCAGGGCCGACGAACGGCTCACCCGGGGGTTAACCTCGATGACGTAGTACATCGAGCCGTCTTCGTCGTAACCGGCGCCCTCCCCCAGCGATTCAGCCACACCGCTGGAAGGCCGGTAGGCCAGCTGAACGTTGCAGCCGCCCTTGATGTCGAGGCCCGTGATGATGTTGAGCGAAGCCGTACGCAACCGCTGGTAGTCCTTGTCGTTGAGCGTCTGGCTCGGGGCGACGACGATCGAGTCGCCGGTGTGGACGCCCATAGGATCGAGGTTTTCCATGTTGCAGATCGTTATGACGTTGCCGTCGCCGTCCCGCATCACCTCGTACTCGATCTCTTTCCACCCGAGCAGGGAACGCTCGACCAGCACCTGGCCAACCTTGCTGGCGGCGATTCCACCGGTCGCGATCAGCCGTAGTTCGGCTTCGTCATTGGCGATACCGCCGCCGGTCCCGCCCAGGGTGTAGGCCGGACGTACAACGGCCGGGTAGCCGATTTCCCTGGCGGCTTCAACGGCGGCCTCGACGGTATCGACGGCGTAAGAAGGAAGGACCGGTTCGCCGATTCTTTCGAGGAGGTTCCGAAACAATTCACGGTCTTCGGCCATCTCTATCGACTCGACCGAGGTGCCAAGGGCCCTGACGCTGTACTTTTCCAGGATGCCCTGCTTTTGGAGGTCAACAACCAGGTTGAGCCCGGTCTGCCCACCGAGGGTGCCGAGAACGCCATCTGGGCGTTCACGTTCGATGATGCGTTCGAGCACGGGGACTGTCAGCGGTTCAATGTAAATGCGGTCGGCCATGTCCTCGTCGGTCATGATCGTTGCCGGGTTGGAGTTAACCAGCACGACTTCAACGCCCTCTTCGCGGAGGGAACGGCATGCCTGGGTCCCTGCGTAGTCGAATTCCGCGGCCTGGCCGATGATGATCGGGCCGGAACCTATTACCAGTACCTTTTCAGGCATGGAGTTGGGCGTTTTGTTGCCGGTCGCACTCGTCAATCAAATCTCCTGTTCAATCCCCTCTCCCTGGGAGGGTGAGGGTTGAGGCTCTCTTGCGTATTCAGGTTTCTGGTCAGCGAGCGGCGACCCACCCTCTAGCTCCCTCCCTAGCAGGGAGGGAGGATTTTGGCAAAGGGCAGTAACGCGTCGCATTTCGCGAGGAGATCCTGAATCAAGTTCAGGATGACAATTGGTGAGGGAAAGTTTCTTCCTCATTCTCACCCCGTCCCACCTGCGGCAGGAACTTTTATGCCCGCGCGGATCAACCCCACGAACCTGTCGAACAGGTATTCGCTGTCGTGCGGGCCGGGCGACGCCTCGGAGTGGTACTGGATCGTCATGATCGGCAGGTCGCGGTGGCGGAGGCCCTCGACCGTGTTGTCGTTCAGGTTGATGTGGCTGACCTCCAGCCCGTCGGGAAGTCCATCAGGTTCAACCGCGTAGCCGTGGTTCTGGGCGGTGACGTACACCCTGCCCGTTGCGAGGTCCTTCACCGGCTGGTTGCCGCCCCGGTGACCGAAATGTAGCTTGAACGTGCTCGCACCGAACGCACGGGCGATCACCTGGTGGCCCAGGCAGATCCCCATCATCGGAACCCCGGCTGCAACCAGGCCTTTGGCCGATTCGACCGAGCGGTCGAGCAGCTCGGGATTGCCCGGCCCCGGTGAAAGCATCACCCCACCGGGGTCGTGGCCCAGGATTTCCTCGGCGGGTGCATCATCGGGCACAACGACCACGTCGCAGCCACGTGCCCGGAGCGACCGGAGGATGTTCAGTTTCACGCCGTAATCGCTGACCACGACTTTCAGCTGGTTATCGGCGGTGGCTGCGTTTCTGGGCCACGCTCCACCGTCATCGATATCACGCCCCATCCCACCCTGGTGTGCCCTGTCACGGAGGTCGTAGTAGGCCCTGGACTTCTCGCCTGCATCGCCGTTCCAGGCGTATATCTCGTCCGTTGACACCTCTCCGACAACGTCGAACTCGCCGTAGCGGGGAGCTTTCGACAGAGCGTTCAGCGCCGCCGGCACGTCTTCCCGCGGAGTGACGATGCCCATCATCACACCGACCGACCTCAGCCTGCGGGTTATTGCCCTGGTGTCCACCCCGGAAACACCGGGGATCCCGTTTTTCAACAGGTATTCGTGGACCGTGCTTTCTGATAGCGGGTGCGATGGCTCATCGCAATCGTCACGCACCACGAACCCGTTGACCTGCACCCGCGTCGACTCGACATCAGCGTCGTTGGTGCCGTAGTTGCCGATCATCGGGTAGGTCGGCACAAGAATCTGCCCGCCATACGACGGATCGGTCAGCATTTCCTGGTACCCGGTCATCGAGGTGTTGAAAACCACCTCACCGGTCGCCTCGGCTTCCGCGCCGAGTCGCTGACCGGGATATACCGAACCGTCTTCGAGGACCATGTACATATCGCCGCGCAGGTCAGTCATGCGCTCGTCCTGCTGCCGGATTGGGCGCTGGTCTTCAGATCGAATACGGTCTCACCCCGGTAAATCGTCGTGACTACGCGGCCAGTGAGTTCGACTCCCGCCAGGGGACTGTTCACGCTCTTCGAGGCGAACGCTGTGGGATCGACGGTCCACTTGCTGTTAGGGTCGATAAGCGTCACGTCGGCTGAGAACCCCTTTTTCAGCGATCCGAGGTCGCGCCCGAGAATTGCAGCCGGGCCCGCGGTCAGCGACTCGATCAGCCGGACAAGGGAGAGCTTTCCGGAATCAACGCCTGCGAGGCTGTAGACCGACGAGAACGCCGTTTCGAGAACATTGATGCCGTGGGCCGCCTCGTTGTATGTGCAGACCTTATCGGTGGCAGCGTGTGGGGCGTGATCGGTCGCAACGATGTCGATCAACCCCTCGGCCAACGCTTCGATCACGGCATCGACATCGGCCTTGCTGCGCAACGGCGGGTTGACCTTGGTGTCCGTGTCGTAACCTCTTGATCCAATTGTCTCGGGGACTACTCCTTTTTCGCCGAACACCCAGTCGTCGGTGAGGGTCAGGTGGTGCGGCGTAACCTCGGCCGTGACATCGACCCCGCATTCTTTCGCGGTGCGGAGGGCAACGATCGAGCCGATGGTCGAGATATGCGGAATATGGAGCCGGGCCCTCGTCAGGTCGGCCAGGTGCAGGTCGCGGGTGACCATTGCCGTTTCGGCCTCGGCAGGCACACCGGCGAGTCCGAGTCGCGTCGCGGCCGGTCCGGCGTTCATCACGCCACCACGACCGATCTGCTTATCCTCGGCGTGGTTGATGATAGGCAGCCCCAATTCGACAGAATAAGCCAGCGCCTGGCGCATCAGGTTGGCGTCGGTCACCGGGTTGCCATCGTCCGAGAAGCCGATCACACCGACTTCGGCCAGCTCGCCCATGGGGGCGAGTCGCTTGCCGTGCTGGCCGACCGAGATGGCGCCGATCGGCAACACCCTGACCACGCCCTCGGTGGCGGCCCGGCGCATCACATCCTCGATGACGCTGGCGGTGTCCTGCACCGGATCGGTGTTTGGCATGGCGCAGACGGTCGTAAAACCACCCTGTGCGGCCGCCTGCGTGCCCGTCGCGATCGTTTCCTTCCACTCCTGCCCCGGGTCCCTGAGATGGGTGTGCAGGTCGACAAATCCGGGTGAAACGATCAACCCTTTGGCGTCGATTTGCTCGTAGCCGTCCGGCGCTTTTTCTGCGGATTTTTCGGTGACCTGTTCGATCTTGCCGTTAGCGATCAGGACGTCCGCCACCCGGTCGACCCCCTGCGCCGGGTCGATCACTCTGCCGCCTTTTATCGCCAGTTTGTTCCTGGCTGCCAAGAGCGTTTC
>JASLNQ010000015.1 GCA_030745955.1 Dehalococcoidia bacterium
TTTCAGATCGATTTCCCGAGCGCAGTCATCCGAGCCGGGGGACTCGGGGGTCGCGGTACTCGCGAATCGACGGGTGTTGGCGCTCCCGGGTATCACCCACACCCCAGCCCTCTCCCTCAAAGAGGAAAGGAACCCGGCACAGGGCACCGGCGCACGGCGTCTATAATCCAACCTTCGGATCCGCAGGGCAGGGGGCTGAAGTTTTGCTAACAACCGAATCCATCGGTGAGTTGTTCCGTGACGCATGGTCGAGGTTCGCGACGGGGGTCACAGTAATCACCACGATCGAGCCGGGTGGAGCAGTTCACGGAATGACCGCGAGCAGCGTCGCCTCGGTTTCACTTGATCCTCTGCTCGTTCTCGCAGTGACCGGAGAGGAACGGCAATCGCACGGCTTGATCGAATCCACCGGACGCTTCGGAATGAGTATTCTCCACACCAGCCAAACACACATCGCGAAACACTTCGCAACTCCGCCTGCAGACCGCGGAGAGATCGATTCACAGCACATCACGGTGCTATCGAACATGCCCGTCATTGCCGGCTCGATAGCGGCAATGGACTGCAGGGTCGTGGCGGCGCATGAAGCAGGCGATCACACGGTGTTCATCGGCGAAGTCGAGGCGATCACGGTCGGGAAGGGTGGACCACTCGTCTGGTTCCAGCGTCAATTCGGCGGCTTCTCCGATCCTGCCACCGATCGCGACTCCGGTTAGGCGCTGGCATGCGCATCGCTGCAGTTTCCGTCGCCCCGCTATTCCCCGACTACGTTGTCGGCGGTTCCCAGAAAATCCTCACCGATATCGCAGGTGGGCTAAAGCTGTCGGGTCACGACATCCGCATCTGGTGCACCGGAACCGACCGGCACGACGGTACCTTCGAACTGGAAGGTGTTCCGGTTCACCCCGAACTACGACTACGGGGTACATTTCCTGCCACGCACCAGGTTTCACCCACCGCCCTCGCCCGGACCGCTGACATGCTGCGAACTGCCACCGACTGGGCCGACCGTGTGTACCTGCATGCCGACGCCGTCTATCTTCGGCATGCGCTCGAAGGTGCTGCGATCGTCCGTTCGATCCACGACTTCACCTACGAGGAGGCACTGCTTTCCGCACTCACTCTGCCCGCCGACGCGACGATCGTACCGAGTGATTACCTGAAGCGGTGCATCGAGGTGACAGTTGCGCTATTGGGAAAAAACACCGTCGAACCGGTTGTCGCCATACCCAACGGAATCCCGTTGCCGGAGACCGCCCCGGAACCGGTACTGCCGCCCGGGATTGAACCACGGGGCGAAAATGACCTGGTACTGCTGTTCCCCCATCGGCCCGAACCTACCAAGGGTGTCCGCGAGGCGATGCAGACAGCGGTCGAGGTCCAGCGGCTTGAGCCCACACGAAATGCCAGGTTGTTGATGCCTGCCTATCCAGCGGGAATTGAACTGGACGATGCAACGGGATCTGCGCAGGAAATTTGGCAAGTTGCCCGGTCCGTGGGAGCAGAAGAGCTTGTAGAGCTTCACGGCTGGCTCGGTCCTGCCGACATGCCCGGATACTACGCAGCCGGTGACGTAACGCTCTGCATCGGGTCGTTCATCGAATCGTTTGGCCTCGTTCCGGTCGAATCGGTTGTCAACGGCACACCGGCAGTTTGTTCTCGGGTGGGAGCACTGCGAGACTTCGCGCCCATCGATGGAATTACACTCGTCCCATATGGCCAGATCAGTACCGCTGCCGATGCAACGCAGGCCGCAGTTGCACACGCCGGTGAAGACACAGGCCACACCCCGAGCCGAAACAAGGCCGGAACCGCACAGAAAGCCCTGGCCGCAGGGCGCGTGCAAATAGCATCACGGTTTTCGTTTGATTTGATGATTTCACGGTACGAATCAGTGATCACCGGTCCGCTGGCCGCACGCCGGTCGGTCCGGGTCGACAACGCTGGCTGGCTCGAACTGACCCCGTGGTGCGATATCCAGGGTGACCACATCTACGACGATTACGCGGCGTCCTCACACCCACTCACGCAAGTCATATCAGCCCTCGAAGCGGGCCGTGGTCGGATTAAGGCCGAATCAATAATGGCGACCGGCAACACCGGACTGGCCGGCGAAATCGAGGAAGCAAGAAGCACGGGCATACTCGTCCCGCGATTCGTGATCGAATAGCCAGTCCGGAACCTCACGAGTCCGGCGCCACCGCACCCGGGTGTCGCTAACCCACGTAACCCCGAATCTTGATCGCCTCTGCCACACGGCTCACTGCCACCTCGAAAGCCGCCTCACGCATAGTCGATCCTGTTCGCTCCGCCTGGGCCTTCGTCACGTCGTAGGCATCGTTCATCTTCCGGTCGAGCTCCCGGTTGACTCGTTCCAACTCCCAGTTGAACACCTGCACGTTCTGGGCCCACTCGAAGTAGGAAGCGACAACACCACCCGCATTCGCAAGAATGTCGGGAACCACGACCTTGTTGGCATCGACCAGGACTTCGTTCGCTTCGGTAGTGGTCGGACGGTTTGCACCCTCGACGATTATTCCGGCCTTGATATTCGAGGCATTCTGTAACGTAATCACGTCTTCGATCGCTGCCGGGATCAGGACATCGCACTCGAGCTCGAGCAGGTCGTCGTTATCGAGCTTGTCTGCGTCGTCGAAATCGGAAACAATTCCTCCTTCGACAACAATTCGCTCAAGCTCGGGGACATCGAGACCCGACGTATTGATTATGGCGCCGTCGACATCCGACACCGCGATCACCTTCGCCCCGTAGTCGAACATCGTCCGTGCCGCCGCCGATCCGACCGCCCCGAAACCCTGGACCACCACAGTGCTCTCATCCGGTGTCGACCCGCTGTCGACAACGGCCCGGCAACCGGTGATAGCCGAACCCCTCCCCGGAGCCTCAGCCCGGCCAAGCGATCCACCCAGCTCAATCGGCTTGCCAGTCACAATCCCCGGGGTATGTCCGTGGATCGTGCCGTATGAGTCCATGATCCATGCCATCGTCTGGGCTGTCGTGCCAAGGTCCGGCGCAGGAATATCCCTGTTCACCCCTATCACGTGGTGAATGCTCATCGTGTAGCGCCGGGTCAACCGGTTGAGTTCCTGGCTTGAAAGCTCCCTTGGATTGACCGAAACACCGCCCTTCGCTCCACCAAACGGCACATCGGCGAGGGCTGTCTTCCAGGTCATCAGCATCCCGAGCGCCCGTGTGTGGTCCAGGTCGGCGTTGGGGTGGTACCTGATCCCGCCCTTGTAAGGTCCCCGCGCCGCGTTGTGCTGCGAACGGTAGCCCCTGAATACCTGGACCTCACCGTCGTCCATCATGATCGGGAGCCCGACCTGGATCTCCCGCCATGGCTCGACCAACACCTGTCGCATGTCGTCTTCGAGGCCGAGTTTCTCGACCGCGGCATCGACGCTGGCGATCGTGCCGTCGAGCATAGAGTTGTCCTGGGCCACGTTTTTACTCCTACCAGCCCTTAGTGAAACCGAGCGTTTATGATCAGGAAAGCGGTTTATTGTCGTTTGTCGGCAATAATCCCGGCGAATTCAAATTGACCGTGTCGATTGCTCATACTTAGAATAGCTGGGTTGGGCAACGAACAGATGGCAGAAAAATGACAACAGACTACGCAATTATCCACACAGGTGGAAAACAGTATCGGGTACGCGAAGGCGACACCCTCGATGTTGAACGCCTCGCTGGTGAGGTTGGATCGGACATCACGTTCGACCGCGTTCTGATGACCTCGGTGGACGGCAAACTCAGCATTGGGACACCCGCAGTGACGGGCGCATCGGTAACCGGTGAGATCGCCGACCACACCAAGGCCGACAAGGTCATTTCACTGCGTTTCAAGAACAAGACCCGCCAGCGCGTGAAGCGCGGCCACCGGCAGCCCCTCACGTCGGTCACAATCAAGAAGATTTCGACGAAATAATCCCCCACTGCATCTCTGTAGCAGACTGGAACATCTAAATGGCACATAAAAAAGGTGGCGGGACGTCCCGTAACGGTCGCGACAGCGCAGGCAAGCGATTGGGCGTCAAGGCCTTTGCAGGCGAAACGGTTACAGCCGGCGCGATCATCGTTCGGCAGCGGGGCACGAAATTTCACCCGGGCCTGCATGTTGGGATCGGGCGCGACCACACCATCTACTCTCTCGTCGACGGACAGGTCAGGTTCGACCACCGGGCGAAAGACAAGAAGCGAGTGAACGTCGACCCTTCGGAGTCCTAATCAGTCGAAGCAGGCGAAGCAGACGAGTCAGGCGATAGTAAGTTATGAAAGCCAACATTCACCCTAAATACCACGAGAACGCCACTGTCACATGTGCTTGCGGCAACTCGTGGGAAGTTGGATCGACCCAGGAGAGCCTCCGGACCGAAATCTGCAGCAAGTGCCACCCGTTCTGGACCGGCGAGCAGCGAATCGTCGACACCGAGGGCCGTGTCGAGCGCATGATGCGCCGATACAACCTGGGTGGCCCCGGCACCAAGAGCTAGAGACGGGGGCGCCGCCGGCACCCCTGGTTCACCCTCGCATTGTCTACAGCACAGGGTTTGCAGAATCCACCGGTCCTGTACGGCGGCCAGGCCGTCATCGAAGGGGTGATGATCCGCGGCCGGAGCCGCGCTGCCCTCGCCGTGCGTCGACCCGATGGCACCATCATCCGGCGGTCGATTCCGCTTGAGAACTGGGCAAATTCCACGTTCCGGCAGATAACGCTGGTCCGTGGCGTGCTGGTCTTGCTCGAAACCCTTCTGGTCGGCATGAAGTCCCTCACCATTTCGGCAAACGAAGCCGCTATCGATGAAAATCCCGAAGACGACGAGCAAATTTCATCCTTTGCGATGGCCACGTTGCTTACCGTGTCGCTCCTCCTGGGTATCGTAATTTTCTTCCTGGTGCCTGTTTTCGCGTCGCGAATTGTCGAAAACGCAGGAGCGAACAACTTCGGCGCCAATCTTGTCGAGGGCCTTCTTCGCCTCGGTCTGTTCATCGGCTATGTATGGGTCATCGGTCAGATGAACGACATCAAAAGGGTCTTCGGATACCACGGCGCCGAACACATGGTCGTTCACGCTTACGAAGCCCGGGAACCACTCACCACCGAATCGGTCCGTCGCTTCTCACCGGCCCATCCCCGCTGCGGAACATCGTTCCTGATGACGGTCGTCCTGGTCAGCATCATCCTGTTCATGTTCTTCCCACGTGACCCGTTCTGGTTCCTCGTGGTCTCGCGAATCATCCTGGTCCCAATTATCGCCGGTATCAGCTACGAGTTCATTCGCTACGCCGGAACTCACCAGGACAACATCTGGATTCGGATCTTCAACTCACCCAACCTGCTCCTCCAGGACCTGACTACGCGCCGGCCTGACGAAGGAATGATGGAAGTGGCGATCACCGCAATCGAGTATGCAATCGCGCTTGATGATGGTCGCGCCACGCCGAACGACGAATCCTCGACACTGGCCACGGAGCCGTACGAGCCGACAGACGGCCCGATTGCCAGCGAGCCTGAGCCCCCCGACGGCTCACCCGGTTTCTAACGGCGGCGTTCTGCCAGCGCTGCCCAAACCCTGTCGGCCGGTACGTCCCGCGCAGCCAGCAACACCATCGAGTGGTAAAGCAGGTCCGCCATTTCGTTCGCCACGTCTTCGTCGGTCTGGCTGACCGATGCGATGGCAACCTCGCCCGCCTCTTCCACAACCTTCTGTGCCACACGCCCGGGTCCCTCTTCAAGGAGTTCGACGGTGTAAGACCCTTCCGGCTTCTCGGCGGCGCGCTGTCTGATAACTTCGATGAGCTCGGACAAAACACCCGGCCCCGGCGTTACCCCGGTACCTTTCGCTTCGAGCGAATCCGTATCCAGCTCGCCAGCGTCAAAACACGATTCCGCCCCTGTGTGACAGGCCGGCCCTACCGGGTTGGCCTTCACCAGCAGGGTGTCGCTATCGCAGTCGTGTCGAACCTCAGCGACTTTCAGGAAATTACCGGACGTCTCGCCCTTGTGCCACAGCTCCTGCCGACTGCGGGAGTAGAACCAAACATCGGGACCTGCAAGCGTTCGCTGCAGGGCCTCTTCGTTCATGTATGCGTGCATCAAAACGCGACCTGAATCGGCATCTTGAACGATCGCCGGGATCAGCCCGCGGTCGTTGAACTGGATCATCTCGAACTTCCTCGTGCACTACGGCTCCGACGCCCTGTGCGGATACTGCCAGACGGCCAACTAGCCGCTGATGTGATCGAGGATATCCGAAAGTTCGCGGAGATCGGTGATTTCTATATCGGGTTCCGGCTCGCGATCCACCTCTTCGCCATTACGGTTGATCCACACCGTGGTGGCGCCCGCACGGTAACCACCAAGCACATCGTCGAACAGCTGGTCGCCTACATACCAGGTCTTCTTCGGGTCGCTGCCGAGCCCTTCAAACAGGTGCTCGAAGGCGGCCAGTGCAGGCTTGTAGACACGTGCCGATTCCGAACTGGCAACGAAGTCGAACTCCAGTCCGGCACTCGCCAGGAGCGGTCGCAGTCCGTCGTCATCGGCATTGGAAAACACGCCCAGCTTCACCCGGCCCCTCAGCAGCTCCAGCGCCTCGACCGTGTCCGGGTAGATCGGTCGGTCGGTCATGTGCATTGACGAGCGGTGACCGGCCGCGGCAGCGTCGGCATCGATGCCAAGATCGTCGAACACACGCTGGAAGCACTCGGTCCAGGCTTGCCGGTACGACTTGAACGGGGGACTGTTGTACGGCCGCCCGAGATCGGTCCTGATCTTGCGGAAGTTGACCTCGTACTTGCGCCACCGGGTCCACAGTTTCTCTGCGTCGAGCGGCAGTTTCTGCGCTTCGATGATCTCGCCGAATGCAAGCTTCCAGTCGTCGTGCGAGTTGTCGAACAGGGTCCGGTAGCAATCGAACGCGATCGCCTCGGGCATGTCAGGCTGCCCGGATCCACCGAGACGGAGAGTCACTGCCAAGGATCAAACCTCCCGCACTGGGATCCCGCGCTCGGCCAGGTACCCCTTGACTTCGGCAACCCGGAGTTCGCCAAAGTGGAAAAGCGATGCGGCCAGTACGGCATCCGATTTGCCATCTGTAAGCGCATCGTAAAAGTGATCGAGCGCTCCTGCGCCACCACTGGCTATGACGGGGACTGTCACTGAATCGGATATCACGGAAAGCAGTTCGTTGTCGTACCCGGTCTTCTGACCATCAGCGTCCATGCTCGTAACAAGCAACTCGCCGGCGCCGATCTCCGTTGCCTGCCTTGCCCACTTCACCGCATCGAGAGCAGTCGGACGGCGGCCACCGTGGGTGTATATCTGCCACATCGCCTCGGCCGGAACCCTGCCGTAACCCTCGATTTGAGATATGACAGGCTCGTCAACGCGTTTCACGTCCATCGCCAGGACCACGCACTGCGAACCGAACTCCCTGGCGCAATCTTCAATCAACTGAGGGCTGGCAACTGCAGCGCTGTTTACCGAAACCTTGTCGGCCCCGGCTTCGAGCATCCTGCGCATATCGTCGACCGTGCGGATTCCACCGCCTACGGTGAGCGGAATAAACACCTCCGACGACACCTTCTCGACCACGTCGACCATGGTGTCGCGCGCATCGGAAGATGCGGTGATGTCGAGAAAGACCAGCTCGTCGGCACCCTCGGCGTTGTAGAAGGCAGCGAGTTCAGCCGGATCACCGGCGTCACGAATATCAACGAAACTGACGCCCTTGACAACGCGACCGGCATCGACGTCCAGGCATGGGATGACGCGGCGCGTCAACATCGTGGAATCTCCGGTCTACTTGCGGGCGACGATGATGTAGCGATGATGATTGAGCTGTCGGGATGTCAGCGTGCGCAGGCCAAGCGCCTCGGTCGACTTGCGTAAATCTTCCTGGGCCAGCCGTCTTGACGGAGCCGGGCCAACCCTGGGCTTGCCCTTGTCTCGTTCCGCGGTCGGTAGCCACTCGACAATCGCCATCCACCCGTACTTCTTCAGGAGTCGGGCACCCTCCTTGATGAGAGTCTTGGGACGGCTTGCTTCGTTCAGGACATCGGCGAGTACGATGCCATCCAGGGACTCATCGTCGAGCGGGACCTGGTTTTCCTTTGAAACCAGCGTTTCGATGTTGCCAAGCCGGGCCTTCTCGGCCTCTTCGCTGACGTGCTTCAGCATCTCTTCTTGCACATCGACGGCATAACAGGTGCCCATGTACAGGTACTTCGCGATCGGAATCGTCAACCGACCGGGCCCCGAACCGATATCCCCGACCTTGTGGTCGGCGTGAATCGGCACCACGGCAATCATCGACTGAACGTCGAACGATTCCTCAAGCGTGGGGTGCAGCATGGCTTCCACTCGGTCGACTGAAGTTTTAGTTGGCATCCGTGTCTATCCCGTTCAAATTCTGTTTAGTTTCAGGTCAGGGCCGGTCTATTCTCGATCAGGCCGCCGGTGAATCAACCGTCGGTGCCTGCCATTCCGTCAATCATTTGGATGGCGTGCGCTAGATCGATCCACCCGGCATATAAGGCCATGCCCGTAATGGCACCTTCCACACCCAACTCCGCCAGTTCCAACAGGTCATCGATTGCTGCGATCCCACCAGCCACGATAACAGGATATCGCAGGTTATCTTGCAGTTCGGTGACCGCAGTGAAGTTCGGGTGGGTTAATGTGCCATCTCGACTCGTGTCCGTGTGGATAAATCGCCTGACTCCAAGCTCGACCATCTGCATCGCGTGGTCGACAGCGGTGACCTGTGACCCCTTGAGCCAGCCGCGGGTCTGGATAACACCGTCTCTTGCGTCCACGCCCACAATTACGTGTTCGGGTCCGAGATCCTCAACGGCCGATTGAACCTGGTCCGGGGCCTCGATGGCCGCAGTGCCGAAAATCACACGGTCGATACCCATATCGATAAGTCGCCGGGCCTCAGCGGCGTCACGCACACCACCGCCAAGTTGAACCGGGATGTCAACCGCGCCCAAAATAGCCGACACCGCTGCGGCATTGCCCCGCACGCCGTCCCTGGCACCGTCGAGATCGACAACATGCAGCCGACGTGCACCCTGGTCGGCCCATCGCCGGGCTACCGCGGCAGGATCGTCGTCAAACACGGACTCGCGGTCGTAGTCGCCCTGGGTCAGGCGGACGCAGTGTCCGTTTCTCAGGTCAATTGCCGGCAGGATTTCCATAGGTGTTATTGATTCTTGTTTCTCTGTTTTGCCTGGCGAAGTGAGGTGTGGTGCGGGATTACCCGTTTACTGAAGCCCTGGCCAGGGTGAGGAAATTTTCGTATATCTTCAGACCAATATCACCGCTTTTTTCGGGGTGAAACTGGGTCCCCACCACGTTGCCGTGTGCGACTGCTGCACAAATCTCAACGCCGTAATCTGTTGTTGCAGCGACTTCTGCTTCACGGTCGGGCACGCACCGGTACGAGTGGACGAAGTAGAAGTGAGAACCCTGGGGAATACCCTGGAAAAGGGGATTGCGCAGAGAGTCCTCACCGGTGAATGTCACCTCGTTCCAGCCCATGTGCGGAACCTTCATGCTGGCGCCCAACTCGTCGGTCATCCCGGTCGGAATGAGCCGGACATTCCCTTCCACCAGGCCAAGACCCGGCAGCTCACCCTCTTCGGAATTATCGAAAAGGACCTGCAGACCCACGCATATGCACAAAAGGGGTTTACCGGAGGCGGCGAAATCTTTCACGGGCCCCGCCAGCCCCATAGTGTTCAGGGCGTTCATCACGGAATCGCTCGCACCGACACCGGGCAATACGACCGCGTCGGCCTTCGCCAGGTCGACGGAATCACTCGTCACCAGTGGAACGGCACCAACTTTGTGCAGCGCCTTCTCGACACTGTGTACGTTGGCCGCCCGTGTGTTGACGACGACTATGTGCGGTTGATTCGTGTTTGCGGGCATTGTTGCTGACCGTGTCGTGCTTCGCTGCGCGCACCGACCTACCGTCTACTTGTTCCATATCGTGAACTAAGTTCAGGACGCAGCCTTCCAATTGTAGGTCGAAACGGACGGATTCATAGCTAAAATGGACATTACGCGAGTTTTTTGCGCAAAAGTCGCTAACGCGCGAGAATAGAGACCGTAATCGCCTTATGGACTCGGCCAACCACAGCAGGTGAAATCTATGACGACGGCAGCGCCGAACCGCTCAGTACCAATCAACACCATTCAGATCACCGAAAAAGCCGCGAGCAAGGTAAAGCAGTTCGCGGCGGACCGGGGTATGGCCGAGTTCGGTCTGAAAGTTTCGGTAAAGGGTGGTGGATGTTCAGGGCTGACTTACGTACTCGACATCGTCGATGGTCCAGAGACCGACGACAAGGTCATCGACAACCATGGTGTCCAGGTTTACGTTCCCAAAAAGGCGTTCGTGTTCCTCGCCGGAACGGTGCTCGATTTCACTGACGGCCTGAACGGAAAGGGCTTTGAGTTCGCGAACCCGAACGCCAAGCGCACCTGCGGCTGCGGAACTTCGTTCTCGGTCTAGTAGCCACAACTACTTTCCTTCGTTCGCTACCTCAAGGCAGGGCTGAGTTGCAGACACAATTGTCGAACCGGGCACAGGTTCAAGCAGATACCTCCCGGCTGGACGCGCTCGAAAACGGATGCGGGATTGTGCTGTGGGAAAGTGCGACGGTCGTCCAGCACACGGGTCCCGATGCGCTCGACCTGCTTCACCGGCTCACCACAAACGAACTGCTCTCCGTCACCGAAGGCCATGCCCGCCGGACGGTACTGACATCGGACCGCGGGCGAGTAGTCGATGTCTTCCTTGTGGCGCATGTTTCTGCAGATCAGTTGCTGCTGATATCGGATTCCGCTGACCCGGAAAGGACGATCTCGGCGATCGACCGCTATACGATCATCGAAGACGCCGAACTTGCCGACCTCTCCGATACCCACGCCCGTATCTCGCTGATCGGCCCCGGGGCTGCCCGGGTCATCGAGTCGGTGCCTGGCGTGGCTGTCGGGAGCGATGTCAGCAGAATCGCAGAATTCGAGGATCAGTCGCTGACGGTCGTTTCTGATTCTTCACGTGGCGTTGTGTGGTTCGAGATCGTCCTGCCGAACGCCGTGACCGAAAACTTTGTTCGCGCGCTCGAAAATGCGGGGGCCGTCACCGCCGACCCGGCAAGTTTCGACATGTATCGCATCAACCACGGAATCCCCGGCTCGGACCGCGAATACGGGGAACACGCCAACCCGATCGAATCGGGCCTGCTCGACCTGATCGACTTCGATAAGGGCTGCTACGTCGGGCAGGAGGTCATCGCTCGCCTCGACGCCTACGACAAGGTGCAGCGAAACCTGAAAGTGCTGGAGTCCGCCGGACCGCTCGAAGCGGGAATGAAGCTTCAATTCGAGGCCGGTTCGAAGCTCGCCGGGATAGTTACCAGCGCCTCGCCGCGGGAAACCGCCAGCGGCCACTACCTGGCCCTGGGCCTGGTGCGGAAAACGTTCCTGGCGACCGGGACCGTGCTGAGTGCCGGCCCCGACCTGCCGAACATCAAAGTCCGGTAGGAGTCCTCCCGCCCTGCCAGGGAGGGAGTTAGAGGGTGGGTTGCCCTCGCGTCTCTGCGGAACAATCCTGAGTATGAGTCACCGTGTCGTGCCCGACTTCCGCAGAAACGATCCGGACCTCGGTGTGAGCAAAGCCTCCAGAAACCTTCCGATTCAAACCAGCGTTGCCATATCCAGCGGGTACCGGCCGAACTCCCGCGTCGCCTCTACCATGGCCCGGTAATTTTCAGGCAGAACGCTTGAGTGAATGCTGTTCGACGACATCAACATGTACCCGCCGCCCGGACCCGCCTGCCGGATCGCCTCCTTCACCTCAGCCACCACCTGCGAAACCGGTGCCTCGCTCAACGTTTTGCCACAATCGATATTCCCAAGCAGGCCGATCCGGTCGCCGTACCGTTCTTTCATGGCCAAAAGGTCCATTCCGGCCGCCGGTTCGATCGGGTTCATGCCGTCAATGCCCGCATCGACCACCATGTCCATCAGCGGCCATACGTACCCGTCGCAGTGCTTCACTACGTAGCCACCCGCCGCCTGGCAGGTCTGCACCATGTTCCGGAAATACGGCAGGATGAACTCCTCGAACTGGACTGGCGACATGAATGGCCCCGTGTTGTACGCCCAGTCGTCGCCCAGCATGATCCCGTCAGCGCCCCGCTCAATCGCCCGGACTGCGATCCGGCAACAGTAATCGTTTACCACCTTCAAGACGGCATGCGCAAGCTCCGGGTCAACCATGAGGTCCATCAGGAACTCCGCCATGCCCCGTAACTCGCAGGCGGTCATGAACTCGGCCCGACTGTGCCAGAAGATGAACTTCTCGCCCTTGAACCGGCTCACGACATTCCGCAGGTCCTCGTAGTTCTCTTCGTTCTCCGGGTCCGGGGGTGAGTACGTTTCCAGGTCGGCAGCCGACTTGATGGGACCGTCGACCGGCGCATAGTCCTCAGCGGTGCGCGCCAGCACCACGCCCCACTGGTTCGTAAAGCGATCAGGCAGGTCATCAACGCCGCCGAGTCGCGCCGGCATCATCGCGGTGACGCCGTCCAGCCCCATCAACTCCGTGAATTCCGGTTCATCGGCGCACCCCGGAAACAGCGCCTCCCTCACATTTGGCGCTATCGACCACTCCATCATCGGAATCATGTCCGGTTCTCGCTGCTCGAGCACCGCTTTGATCCTCTCGTAGCCGTTCATACCTGTTCTCTCCTTGTTAGCACGGGCTGTCGAAGGGGTTGACCGGCACAAGCTTATACGGTTGACGCAGCCTGGTCCGGTGGCCGCGGTCCGATGAGGTTATCGCCGGAACTCGGGGCTCGGCCCTGTCCTGTTGTCAGCAGCACAACATCAAACGCTGATATACAGCGGACGAATGCGCCGATATTCGAGATTGGATCGGGCGACTACTCGCCCCGGGTCTCTGAGTTCTGTCAGGATCCGCGGTAGGGAGCCAGGTTCGGGACGACAGTTACGACGACGATGAAAATGTTCAGCCGTTACCTCTGGCGGAGGGTCTCGCCGCCATCGACCACGATCACCTGCCCGCGGATCATCTCGGCATCGCTACCACACAGCATCGCCACAACTTTTGAAACGTCGTCCGGCGTGATGACCCGTCCCGCGGGTGTCGGCCGGGACGCGATCTCCTTGACCCCCAGTTCGTCGGGGAATGCGTCGATAGCGTCGGTCATGACGTAGCCCGCCGATACGGTGTTCACGGCAATCCCCTTCGCCCCCAGCTCAACAGCCAGGTACCGCGTCACAGCCTCGATTGCCGCCTTCGAAACACCCACCGCAAAGTAGGCGGGCAAAACCCGGTTCGCTCCCGGACTGGAAAGATTGATGATCCGGCCTCCCTCGGGCATCAGGCGGGCCACAGCCACCGAAAGTAGCCATGGGCCCCGTGCGTTGATGTCCATGGTCCAGTCCCAGTGCTTGGCCGCAAGCTCCGATGCCGGACGCATGACCCCCGAAGCAGCGTTGTTGACCAGGATGTCGACTCGCCCGAACTGCTTTTCGACCTTGCCAACCAACGCTTCGACCGCAGCTTCATCGCCAACGTGGGCCTTGATGCGAGCGCACGTGATTCCCTGCGCTTCGAGCTCTTCGACTATCGCCCTGGCCGCCGCGTGGTTCTTCAGGTAATTGACTACAACGGTCGCACCGCGCCGCCCCAGCTCCATAGCGATGGCCTTACCGATACCACGCGAGCCACCCGTTACGAGCGCGATCTTGCCCGCAAGGTTTTTATCCGGGCCCGAAGGATTTGTTCCGGGTGTACTTGAATCGCTCAAATTGCACGCCAATCGCACGCTACCGAAACGCCACTTGGCATTGAACGGCTTTGTCAGATAGCCATACCACCGTCGACCCGTATGACATCACCGGTGATGTACTGGGCCTCGTCCGTCGTGAGAAACACGATCATGGGCGCTACCTCGTCCGGTTCACCGAACCGTCCTTGCGGGATCCACGTCATGACGGTATCTCGTTGCCTGTCCGATATTGCGGCCGAAGTAGCGGTATATATGTAACCGGGACACACCGCGTTCACAGTTATATTCCGTGTGGCGACTTCCTTGGCGATCGACTGGGTGAATCCGACAACGGCGGCCTTGGACGCCGAGTAGTTCGATTGCCCGACGTTCCCGCGCAGACCCACTACGGATGAAACGTTGATGATTCGGCCCCAGCGGCCCTTCACCATTCCCGGCAACACCCGGTGGGTGCAGTAATAGGTACCGTACATGTTTGTCCGCATCGTGAAATCGAACTGATCGTCTTTCATCCTCATCAACAGGGCGTCGTTGATCACCCCGGCATTATTAATGAGGATCTCTATCGGACCGTGCTCCGCCTCGGCCGTATCGATCATGGCCACGGTGCTGGCCTTGTCGGCGACGTTTCCCCCAACTGCAATGGCTGTGCCGCCAGCGGCGCGTATCTCTTCAACAACCGCTTCGGCTTCATCGGGATGGGTGTTGTAGTTGACAGCCACACGGTGTCCGTTCGCACCCAGTCGAAGTGCAGTCGCCCGGCCGATCCCGCGGGAACCACCCGTTACGAGTGCACTTCGTGGCGTATTACCACTCAATATCTGACCCTCACGACACCCCGCGGACTACCCAGGGTAACTAATCAATTACTTCCGCTCTTATTCTGTCAAGTTCAGCCTGCTGGGCGTCGATCAACCCTGTGCTGATCACGTAGCTGGCAGTACCAACGGCGTTTGAGACGGCGTTTACCCCCGAGGCACCATGACCGACGATCGCCAGGCCGTTCACACCCAGGAGTGGACCGCCCCCGAAGGCCTCGAGAATGTTCATCCGCTCAAATATCGCTCTGGTGAGCTCTTTGCTTTCTTCAGTCTCCCCAAGTATCTCTTTCACATGGCTGACCACGGAATCGCCGAGTCCTTCCGTCAGCTTGAGGATAACGTTACCGACAAACCCGTCGCAGAGTACAACCTCTGCCAGGCCTTTTGGCACGTCGTTCGGCTCGATGTTTCCGACGAAATTCAGGTGGGTCGATTCCAGCAGCGCGGTCGTCTCTTTCACGAGAGCGTTGCCTTTGCCTTCTTCAGACCCAACGCTCAACAGGGCGATGCGTGGGTTTTCGTTCTTGTAAACCGTTTTCGACATGATGTTGCCGAGGGCTGCGAAATCGACCAGCTGGCGCGGGCGTGTGTCGACATTGGTGCCGAGGTCGACGATGACCGTGTTTGGTGCATATCCGACGACCGGTCCACCCAGCGCACCGCGGTCGATACCGTCCAGCGTGCCATAGACAACAGTGGCCGAGGCAATCGATGCCCCTGTCGACCCCATGCTGACGAACCCGGCGGCCTTCCCGGCTTTCACCACCCCTGCCGCAACAAAGACCGACGCCCGTGGCTTGGTGCGATACGCAAGGGCGGGGCTTTCGCCTTCTTCAACCACTCCCTGTGCGGGCATTACCTGTACTAACCGTTTGGCAGGGGTGTCGAACTTGTCGAGCTCAGCCTTAATCGCCGACCGGTCACCGACAAGAACGATTGCAACTCCACCGTTTTCGACAGCTTTCAACGCAGCGGGGACCGCGACCACAGGGCCGTGGTCACCACCCATGGCATCAAGAGCTATTGGAGTTACACCTTCGGGAATCCCCGTCATCACCTGTTCCGTCTCATTCGCATACGACCGATGCCCGATAGCCCCGTAGTTTGCATGGGCCGGTGGATCATTTTATTCCAACGGTACTGTCGCCCGCCCGGAAACGGCGTTCGTACCATCGGACTTTCTGCACCCGACACTGCAGACCGCAACCGGCCCCGAGTCGGTTTCATCTATCGAAGTGATCGTGCCGTACGCTGTTACGGTCTCACCGGGAAAGACCGGGGCGCTGAAGCGTACCTTGAGTTTTCCGCCT
>JASLNQ010000160.1 GCA_030745955.1 Dehalococcoidia bacterium
CTCTCCGCGACCACCGGGCCGGGGTTTCCGGCCCTGGCGCCAGCCGGTGTTGGCCAGCGACGGACCGACACCGACGGTAATATGGCGAAGAGGGCGGGATTCGAACCCGCGATATGCGGATGCATATACTGGTTTTCGAGACCAGCGCCTTCAGCCACTCAGCCACCTCTCCGAACCCACCAACTATAACAATTGGACTGCCCAATACGGCTGCCTGCCACCACCTATCCAGGCGTAATCGCCACGCGTATTTGGAACTACATGCACCTGGATTTGTTGACGCACGAGAAGCTGGAACTTTACGATGGAACCTGTTGTCGACCAATATCAACGCTTATCAGCAAAGGCTTACAACGGGTCTCACCGCCTCCCGCGGAACTTGTCCACAGGGAGCGGACTGCTTTGTTCCGGGGCATTTCTAAATGTCTGGGCACGGTGGTTGAACAATGACAACCACAGGAATCATCCTCGCGGCCGGCAAGGGCACGCGAATGCGGTCGGCGATTCCGAAATCGCTCCACAAAGTCGCCGGACTGCCCCTGGTCGGCCACGGGATCCGCACGATGCGGGCCGCCGGCATTGAGGAAGTGGTCGTGGTGGCCTCGGACGAACTGGCAGGTTCACCCGAATTCCGGGAAGCCCTGTCACCCGGTGTCCGGGTTTCGATACAGCGTGAGCAACGCGGTACCGCCGACGCCCTTCACGCCGCCCGATCGGCCGTTTCCGGCGCAGGCACCCTCGTTGTTGCACCCGTCGACATGGTCCTCGTAACCGGCGAAACAGCCAGGAGCATGCTCAAGGCCCACACCTCCGACCATGCAGCAGTCACCGTGCTTGGCGCGCGCGTCGACGATCCCGCAGGGCTCGGAAGGATCAAGCTTGGTCCGGCAGGGCAGCCCGTCGCGATTCTTGAGGAGCACGAAGCGGACGAGGAACTGCGGGCCGGCAACCTTGTCAACACCTCCTGGTACTGCTTTGACAACAGCTGGATATGGGACGAACTCGATTCCGTAACCCCCGCCGAAACGGGCGAGGTTTATCTTCCACGGGTTATAGAACGCGCCTCTAAAATCGGACACTCCAGGGTAGTCATCGCCACCGATCCTGAAACCGGTCTCGGAATCAACGACCGGGTACAGCTCGCCGAGGTAGAGCGGATCGTGCGTCGCCGAATCAACGAGTCGCACATGAAGAACGGAGTAACCCTGCAGGATCCCGCCACTACATACATCGATATTGACGTGGAGATCGGCAGCGACACTACGATCGGCGCGGGAACCCAGTTGGGCAGAGCGGCGCATATCGGCGCAAATGTCATCATCGGCCCCAACACCCAGGTTTTCGCGAGCGAGATCGGCGACAGCGCAACTGTCGATGGTGCCCGCGTGATCGACTCGACAATCGGCAAAAAGGCCTCCGTGGGCCCAAATTCGCTGATCCGTGCAGATGCCGAATTGAAACCGGGAGCTCGCGTTGGCAACCAGGCGGAAATCAAGGCCTCGGTGATCGGTTCTGGCTCACACGTGTCACACTTCAGTTATGTAGGCGACGCGATACTTGGCGAAAACGTGAATATCGGCGCAGGTACCGTTACCTGTAACTACGACGGCAAAGACAAACACACAACAGTGATCGAAGACGGGGCGTTGATCGGATCGAGCACGATGCTGATTGCTCCTGTGACCATCGGAAAGCTGGCGAAGACCGGTGCCGGATCGGTCGTGCGGAATGATGTCGCGCCCGGCGATACAGTCGCGGGAGTCCCCGCAAAATCTATCAAGTCGAAATGATTACAGCGCACACTGCCTTCCTGGTTGTGTGGGAATAAAGGGAAATGAAAAAACAAACCGAAGACCCCGACAGTACGGGTCAACCCCCGGATACGAACCGGCAGAACACGATAGTTGAGGTGCACGCGTAATGGCATCTGAACTCGTGCCACTGCTGGCACTCATCATCTCCGGCGGGCTGTTCTTCCTGATCGCCCTCGCCATATCGTCTCTCGGGATCCGTATCAACCCCCTGCCTTCCACGGCGCGCAATGCCGACCCTAACGGCACCGAGCGCGGAAACGGGAACAACGGCTCCGAGCATGAACACGACCACGGCTTCACTGGCCGGCTCACCGCTGAAGCGGCCCTGGTAGGCAGGAGTCTCCAGGCTGCGGCGCTCATGTCGGCTGCCCTGTCGACGTTCGCAGTATTCGAATCATCGGACGGTGCTGCCGGCTCGGGCCTCCAGATGGCCGCCAGCGGTGCCATCGCGGCCGGCGGGGCGATCTTCCTGCAGCTGTTCGCATCCGGCCTCTCCGGCTATCGTCGCACCGTGGCGAGGACCGTCAGCCGCCCGACCGGCACCCTCCTGCGCTGGATCAGCGTCATTCCCGGCGTCTCAAACAGCGTCGATTTTTCACTTTCGCGTGGACGTGGCGAGGACGCGGTCGGCGAAGACGTTTCGGCCACCCTGCAGGAGAGCCTCGACTTTCTCGAAGAGTCAGTGATTCCCGCCGACCAGGACGAATTGAGAATGATCCGCGGAATCCTGCGGATGGATACCGTGAAAGTCCGCGAGATCATGGTCCCGCGGGTCGATATGAACACCGCCTCGGCAACCGCGAGCATCGGCGCCCTCGCCGACCTGATGTCAGTCGGTGGTCACAGCAAGATACCGGTGTACCGCGACAACGTGGATTCCATTGTTGGCGTCGTTTTCGCGCGCGATGTGCTCTCGGCGCTTGACGACGACATCGACCCGGAAAAGCCCGTTGAGGACCTCGCCCGCCCCGCATTGCAGGTCCCCGAGTCACAAACCCTCGAACGACTGCTACGGCAGCTACAGGAGCACCGCACGGGTCTCGCGATCGTTGTCGACGAGTACGGCGGCGTGTCGGGGCTCGTAACGGTTACCGACCTGATCGAGGAAATCGTCGGTGAACTGGTCGATGAGTTCGACGTTGACGACCCGGAGGTTCAATCTGTCGGGCCTGGCGAGATGTTCGCCGACGCCAGTGTGTCGATCGACATTATGAACCAGACCCTCGGCAGTTCGATTGTTGCCGACGGGTTCGACACCATCGGTGGGCTGGTTTTGCGGGAACTGGGAAAGATGCCGTCGCCCGGCGATACAGTGACGTCCGAGGGGCTGAAGGTCACCGTTCAGACGGTCATCGGACGAAGGATACGACGCGTCAAGGTCGAGCTTGTGGATGTAAAGTTACGCTCCGCCGGCGTGAACTAAACCGCGCGGCAGGCCGGGAACACCGGTAACGGCAGAAACGAAGCAGCGCAGGCGAACCCCCGGAGCGCCCCGAGGCCCGCCCCGACCCTGAACGCGCCAGCCCCCTCAGACCAGCTCGTAAATAACGACTGGCACACCCTCAACTCCGTCTGGGCGTTCCTCAACCAGCTCCCAGCCATGCGATTCGTAAAACCGCCTGGCCCCGTCATTGGCCGCGATCACCCCGAGCTGTACCCGGTCGAAATCCTGCTCCCTGATGAACTCGAGGGCATGCAGCATCAGCAGGGTCCCGATTCCCCCGCCTCTCAGTACCGGTTCCACGTGCATACCGGTCAACTGGGCGTCGGGACCGGGTCCATCCGATGGGGCGACCCGCACCATCCCAACTACATTCCCATCCAGTCGCGCCACTGCCGTCAGGGTCCCGGCGGTCGACGAACCGAGCGTGTCCCGCCAACGCGCAACATAATCGTCAAGGCGTCGTGATTTCAGCCACCGCTCCGAGGCAAACGGTGCGAACGACACCGTGTGACTCAGAAACTGCAAGCGGCCTACCGCCTCGTGATCGTCGTATGTCGCAGGTTGGATTACCGGTTGTGAAGAGATGGCCATGGACTCCGGACTCCAGCCGATGGGTGAGACCGGCCGGGCTGCTGGTTATGGTCAGACACAAGCTTAAAGAAAGACGCCCCGGTTCAACCGGGGCGTCTCGTCAATCCGAGGGTTCAGGCGTTAGCCATCAATCTTGTCGACAAGCAAGAAGGCTGACGCACCACGGTTACCCTGATCACCGGTAGCGATGATTGAGTACAATCCGGCGTCCCAGCCGTCGAGATCGACCGTGAGCTCAAACGCTCCGTTTTCGTTGCCGATCGTGGTCGAGTCGTTTTGCCGGCTAGTGGAGCCAGAGAGCAGCTTGTCGAAACCACCCTTTTTAGCGGCTACCGAGATTTGCTCGTCCTTGCCGAAACCACCACCGATGATGGTGATCGTAGCTGAACCGGCAGTGATCTCGGCCGCACCGGTCGAAGGACCGCTGCCGTCGAGGACAATAATGCCGGCAATCTGGGTCGTGCCGTCGGCACCGTCAGCGCCATCAGCGCCATCGCTACCGTCAGCGCCACTGGCACCGGTCGCACCTGGGTTGCCAGGCTCACCGGGGACACCGGGGGCGCCAGGAGCACCGGGGTCACCGGCTTCACCGGGGTTTCCAGGCTCACCGGGGGCACCGGGGGCACCGGGGGCGCCAGCAGCACCGGGGTCACCCGAGTTACCAGGGTTACCGGGGAGTCCGGGAGCACCGGGGGCACCGGCCGGACCGCGATCGCCCTGGCATGCTATTGCTGCCATGAGGGCGAACATCGTAACAATCAGTATGAAAACCTTAAGGTTTCCGCGGAGCAGACCTGTCATTGGGCCCCGTCCTCCTGTCTAAAAATTTAATACTCGTGCCGAAAGCAGCAGTGAAACCCATCTCGTTGCGGAGATGAGCGTAGCATCCGGGCATTACGCGCGAATTACAACCGCAGCTAGCGGCGTGCCGAACGCAATGTTATTCGGGCGATTTCTCCACTGTCAAGCTAATCAGGATGGGCTTATGCGACGTTTTTCATATGCGGCGGCGCACGCAATCGACAATAAATCATCAGTTAACGTACGTGCCGCGGCACCGGGATGTTGTCGGGTAGTGGTTGAAACCAACGGCATGAACGCCACGCTCACACCCGTGTTGAACCGCATGGCTTCGTGATATTCTTCTCAGGTTGTGAGAGCAAAAGAACGAAATTGAAGTAAACAGAAGAAGTACAAATCACAGAATTCCATCATTTGGATCACCGGCTAATTACGCCGGGTATTTGCGACTCGGAGAGCCCTTAACTTGGACCAGTCAGAACGTACTGCAGTTATCGAGGAGTACAGAACTCACGATAAAGACAGCGGTTCGTCGGAAGTTCAGATCGCACTGCTGACAGCGCGGATCGTCGAATTGACCGAACACCTGCGCGAACACAAACACGACCACAGCACCCGACGCGGGCTGCTGAAGATGGTCGGTCAGCGTCGCCGTCTGCTCAATTACCTCAACGGCGAAGACGTCAACCGTTACCGCGCGTTGGTAAACAAGCTCGGTCTCCGAAAGTAGATAAACGCCCC
>JASLNQ010000161.1 GCA_030745955.1 Dehalococcoidia bacterium
GCCTCTTGGGATTTCATTCGTCAGTTTAAGGGGACTCGCGTTGCTGGGAACAAACGATACCGACGGCAAAATTCTTCGGTCAGCGGAGTGGTTTGGGCCACGTGACCTGGAGGGCTTCCTGCACCGGGCCGGTCTGAAGAACCAGGGCTGGTCGGAGGAGTCTTTTTCCGGGCGGCCAGTCATCGGCATTGCGAACTCCTGGTCGGAGGCAGTCCACTGCAACGCGCACCTGAGGGGCCTTGCAGAGCATGTGAAGCGCGGGGTTCTCGCTGCGGGTGGCTTCCCGCTCGAGTTTCCAACCATTTCCCTCGGTGAATTCTTCCTTTCCCCTACCTCGATGTTCTGCCGAAACCTGATGTCGATGGATGTTGAAGAGATGATCCGCGGGCTTCCGATCGACGGCGTCGTGCTGCTGTCGGGGTGCGACAAGACCACCCCTGCGATGCTGATGGGGGCGGCATCGGCCGATGTACCGGCTGTTGTCGTGACGGGCGGTCCGCAGTTGAAAGGCAACTGGAAGGGTGAGGAACTCGGCTCGTGCACCGATTGTCGCCGCTACTGGGCCGAGTTGCGGGCCGGGACGATCACGCAGTCGGAGTATGACTCGATGGAGGCCGCCATCTATCGTTCGCCGGGCTACTGCATGGTGATGGGTACGGCCTCGACCATGGGGGCGATCGTTGAAACGCTGGGCATGTCGTTGCCCGGCGGTGGGGCAATACCGGGTGCCGACTCACGCCGCAAGGTCCACGCCGAAGACTCGGGCCGTGCGGTTGTGGAGTTGGTTAAGAAGGGTGTCCGGCCATCCGACATCCTGACCCGCGAGGCATTCGATAACGCCATTCGGATGTTGCTCGCGGCGGGCGGGTCGACGAACGCCATCATCCACCTGACTGCGATTGCCGGGCGCGCCGGCATCGACCTGCCACTGGATCGCTTCAACGAGCTTTCTGAATCGACACCGGTGATCGTGAACTTGAAACCGGGTGGGAAGTACCTGATGGAAGACCTGTATTACGCAGGTGGCGTCGAGGCCGTGCTCAAGAAAATGGAAGGACTGCTGAACCTCGATTGCCTCACGGTCAACGGCAATTCGCTTGGTGAAAACATCGCCGATGCTGAGTGCCACAACGACGATGTGGTGCTGTCGCCCGATACTCCCCTGGCGAAAGAGGGTGGGCTGACGGTCCTGCGGGGTTCTCTGGCTCCCGATGGCGCGGTGATCAAGCACATTGCGGCGTCTCCCGGGTTGATGAAGCACACTGGCCGAGCTGTCGTGTTTGAAAACCCGCTCGACCTCAAAAACCGGATTGACGATCCCGATCTCGATGTGACGAAAGACGACATCCTCGTGATGAAGGGCGTAGGGCCGGTTGGCGGGCCGGGGATGCCCGAGGCCGGGTTTTTGCCATTGCCGAGGAAGTTGCTTGCGCAGGGCGTGCGCGACATGGTGCGGATTTCCGATGCGCGCATGAGCGGCACAGCCTTCGGGACGATTGTGCTGCACGTGTCCCCCGAATCGACAGTTGGCGGACCGCTGGCCCTCGTTCAGACCGGCGATACGATCGCACTCGATGTCGTGGCGAGGCGGCTCGACCTGGAGGTAGATGCTGCGGAACTGGACCGCCGGCGGGCGAGTCTCCCAGAGCCTGCGGTGGACGGCGGTTTTACGCGCGGTTACGGCAAGATGTACTCGCAGCACATCACCCAGGCGCAGGACGGTTGCGACTTCGACTTCCTGATCGGCAAGACCCCGGTCGAGACACACGTGGAGGCCCCGGCACACGCTGCGGGGTATCAGACGGGCTGAAGGTGTGCACTGTTATCCCTTCTCCTCCAATGGAGAGGGTGTTAGCGACAGGTCATTTCTAGCTCGGGATTGGGGCGTTGTCGGGGATCAGTCCTGCGGAGCGCATATCGCGCCACATGGCGGCGGGGATTTCCTGCTGGACCATGGCGATATTCTGTTCGAGCTCTGCGACCGATTGCGCTCCGGGGACCGCAGTCGCGACGGCAGGGTGCGCCAGTACGAACTGCAGTGCGGCGGCTTTCAGGTCCACTCCGTGCGAGGCGCATATCCGGGTAAGTTTGCGGGCCTGCTCGACGAGGTGTACCGGGGCCTGTTCGTAGTCGAATGTGACCGGCCTGGAGAGGTCGCGGGCGAGTATTCCCGAGTTGTACGGGCCACCGATCGTGATCTTTACGTCGCGCTCTTCGCAGGCGGGCAGGAATTCCGCGAGCCCTGTGTGATCGAGGAGCGTGTAGCGGCCGGCGAGTAGGATGATGTCGAGATCGAAGCGCTGGATGAACCTTAGCGGCATCTGCCATTCGTTCATTCCGCAGCCGATGGCCCTGATGACGCCCTGCTCCCGGAGTTCGATTAGCGCCGGGAACGCCTCGTTGACCACCTGTTCTTCGCCGTACGGCTCTACATCGGGGTCGTGTACGTAGATGATGTCGATACGGTCCATGTTCAGGCGACCGAGGCTTTCCTCGATCGAGCGGTGTACGTCGTCCCGGGTCCATGTGTTCACGGCGACCAGATCGCCAATGCCATCGGGATCGTCCGCGGCAGAAACGCCATCCGGGAACGGATTGAGGACGCGCCCGATCTTGGTCGAGATCACGAACGAGTCCCGGTCGGTCGTGGCGTAGACCGACTTTCCGACCCGCGCCTCTGCCCTGCCCGAGCCGTAGAGGGGCGCTGTGTCCACGTAGGAGATACCTAGTTCCTGGGCCCGGTTGATTATCCCGATCGCCTCTTCATGGGCTGTGCCGCCATACAGGCCATCGCCGAGCACCATTCCGCTCAACGGCGCAGTGCCGAGACCAAGCCTCGGCACTGCCATACCGGTGTCGCCAAGCGTTACTTTCTCGAACGGGTCCATCGTGGTGTCCTGTTTAGTTTGAGTGGATTACCCCGAAACGATCCCGGCTATCGCATCGCCGACACCTGAAGTTGTTGATGTCCCGCCGAGGTCGGGGGTCAGGATTTCGCCCTTTTCGAGCAGTTGCAACACGGCGGCGTCGACAGCGGCCGCGGCTGCGTCTTCGCCCAGGTGACGGAGCATCATAGCGGCGGTGAGGATCTGTGCCATTGGGTTAGCGATGCCCTGCCCTGCGATATCGGGTGCCGATCCGTGGGTCGGCTCGAACATAGACGGGACCGAGGTGTCGGGGTTGATATTGGCGCTGCATGCGAGTCCCATGCTGCCGGTGATGATTGCGCCGACGTCGGTAATGATGTCGCCGAACAGGTTTGGGGCGACGATCACGTCGAACATCTCTGGCCTGCGTACAAGGTCCATGCAGGCGGCGTCGATGAGCAGGGACGTGGTATCGACATCGGGGTATTCCTCGGCGACGGCCTTGAACGTGCGGTCCCAGATCGTCATGAAGCCGAGTGCGTTGGATTTTGTGACCGACGTGACGTGGTTCTTCTTTTTGCGCGTCCGTGCGAGGTCGAAGGCATACCGGATCGCCCGCTCGCAGCCTTTGCGGGTGAATATCGCGGTCTGGATGGCAACCTCGTCTGAGGTTTCGTGGTAGGCGAACCCGCCGATGTTCAGGTACTCGCCCTCGGTGTTCTCGCGGATCACGACCAGGTCGATGTCGTACGGCTTCTTGCCCGAGAGTGGCGATGTGACGCCGGGGTAGAGCACGGAGGGCCGAAGGCAGACGTGCTGGTCGAAGCGCCGCCGTATGGGCAGCAGGAGGCCGTCGAGGGTGATATTGTCCTGGATGTCGGGGTGGCCGACCGCGCCGAGGAACACGGCGTTGAACTCTGTGAGGGTGTCGAGGGAGGTGGGTGGCATCATTTCGCCATGTTCGAAATAGTAGTCCGATCCCCACGGAAACTCGGTGTATTCCCATGTGATTCCGTGTTTGGGAGCGAGGGCGTCGAGGACCTTCATGCCCTCGGTTACGACATCTACGCCGATGCCGTCGCCTTTGACGATCGCGATCTTGTGAGTTGCCATTCGTGTGAGTTCCTGTCAGCCCGGTTGCCCCGACAGGCGGGAGGTTCGTTGAGAGACGCCTGATGATTAAACCGCTATTTGCGCAAGGTGGACCAACGTAGTGGGTTCACGTTGTGAAATTATCGTGAGCGTTCCTCGACCACCTCGAGGACGCCGGCAATGTCGTGGTCGATTTTGCCCTGGTCCATCAGGTGGCGGAACATTTCCTCCGACTTAAGGGCCATTTCCAGCGAAAGGCCCTCGTCTTCGGCCAGCGCCTTGATGATTCCCATGTCCTTGTGCAGGTTGCGGACCGGGGCCGCTGAGTCGGGGAACTCGCGGGCTGCGGTGATCGGAGCGCTGCGGTCGACCATCGCGCTGCCACCCCAGGCCACCGCGAGGAGGTCGGCTGCGGTCTGAATATCGACGCCGGCAGAGTTCGCCAGGGCGAACGCTTCGGCTGCAGCGACGGTGTTGATGCCAACGAGGAGCTGATTGATGAGCTTCATGGCGGTGCCTGCACCGTTGGGGCCCATCAGCTTGACGTTTGCGCCCATCTTGCCGAAGTACTCGTGGGCGGTCTCGAAGGCGTGTTCGTTGCCGCCGACCATGATTGCGAGGGTCCCCCCGGCTGCGCCCCCGGGGCCGCCCGAGATGGGTGCGTCGAGGAAATGGACGCCCCTGGCCTCGGCTGCCTCGGCGCAGGCACGTGACGTGGCAATATCGACTGTGCTGTGGTCAACGACTACCTGGCCGGGCCGGGCGTTTGGGATGACACCATTTTCACCGAGCAGCAGGTCGCGCGAGGTCTGCACATCGGGGAGGCAGGCGAGGACCACCTCGACTTTTTGGGTGAGGTCTGCGATCGAGGTTGCACCCTTCGCCCCGCGGTCGATCATCGCTTCGATCTTCGACCGGGTGCGGGTGAAGACGGTCAGGTCGGCACCTTTTTCGAGGAGGTTGTCGACCATCCCCTGCCCCATGTTGCCAAGACCGATGAATCCAACTGTCATTCTTCAAGAACTCCCCGTCGCGCCCGGTGTTGTTTGCGAGCCGCACCTGACCAGTGAAATGCCATGAAATTCCGGCTTTCCCAAAAGGCGGGGCGATTATAACGGCTGGTGAATCGATTCTGAGGCGACGTTCGATGTTTCTGTGGTGAAGCCGGATGTTTCCTGTTTGAAATCGCGGCGGGCCTCAAAACTTTTCGACTGGAAATGTTGACAGAGCGACATGAAGCGCCGGGTGATTCTGGCGCCGGTTGACGTTCGATCGAAATCGAGGCTAGTCGAGTTGCCGCAGCCTCGGGTCGAGCCGGTCACGCAGCCAGTCACCGAAGAAGTTCAGTGACATCACGACAAGGAAGATGGCAAGGCCCGGGAAGAAG
>JASLNQ010000162.1 GCA_030745955.1 Dehalococcoidia bacterium
AATTCCCCACATGAAGTTTACACGACCCGTATCAACTATTACAATACCTTGCGTATTACTTACCTTGATTCGATGATCGATTTCAGTCGCGATACGGGTTCCGACCCATGTGCGCTTGAACCCGTCGTTTCTCGAAGGATTTGTATTGACGCAGGACTTCAGTAGATCGTCGTGTGGCCGGGAACAATTCGGGACACCCGACCTGGCGTGGTCGCGATCGGACGCACTCAACCGGATGCTCGCCGAACTTTTCGAAATCGCGACAGGTCGAGACGAAAATCGACACCTTCCGGTGACCCGACAACAGAGACAGGCCGACGAGGCGCAGGCCCAGCAGTCAACCGCCCGCCGTTTTGCAGGCGTTTATGTGATAAGCGTGGCCGCACGCCTGGTCGACATGCACCCGCAAACACTGCGCAAGTACGACAAGGAAGGTCTCGTAAGCCCCCAGCGCTCGGAGGGCAGCCGACGCCTTTACTCCGACTCCGATGTCGAACGCCTGCGGGTGATCCGCAGGCTCGCCGACGAGTTGGGGCTGAACCTGAACGGCGTGAGCCTGGTTCTCGATCTCGTCAGGTCCCTGACCGACATCGTCGCTCTGCTCGAGTCCAGTCCCGAAGTCTCCGATACACGTGCCGCCCGGGTTGCCGCCGACGAACTTCGACAGATACTCTCGTATGTTGGAGCCGATTAATCGAGACCAAACCGGCGCCAGGACATTTTTCTCGAAATTCACGGATCAATAAACCAAGTTGCCAGACTCAAAAGATAAACAACCACAGGACGAACCCGCCGATGCACAACGTGTGACGGATTCCGGAACCGAATCGGAAATCACGCCCGATAGCGAGCTCGCCGAGGCGCTACGTGAGAAAGATCAGTTCAAGCGGATGGCGCAGCGGGCGCAGGCCGACCTCGTCAACTACCGACGCCGTATCGAAACGGAACAGGAATCGTCACGTCTGCGGAACCAGCAACGAATCGTTTTGCGGTTCGCCGATGTTATCGACCAGCTCCAGGCGGCGCTCAACTCCGACACGCCGGCAAACACCGAACCGGGATGGCTCGAGGGGATCGTAGCGATCCAGAAGAATTTCGTAAGTGCGATCGCCGCTGAAGGCTTCGCGCGGTTCGACTCGGTTGGCGAGGATTTCGATCCCCGCAAACACGAAGCGATCCTTTCGAGCCCCTCGGCCGATCACACGCCCAACACAGTTATCACTGAACTCCGGCCTGGTTATCTGCATCACGACGAGGTGGTCCGGCCAGCACAGGTCGAGATCGCCGTCGAGCCACCGGACGAGCCGGAGTAAGCGCATACGAAATCGAAAGCAAGCGTACCCGGAGACGACGTAATAACCGGGTACATCCAACCCATCGAACGACATTTAAAGCGACCGGATACACAGCATCCGGAATCCGAAAAGGGAATCTGAAGGAACAATGGCAAAGGTTATCGGTATCGACCTCGGGACCACGAACTCCGCGATGGCGGCGATGGAAGGCAGTGAGCCCCAGATCATCGAAAACGCAGAGGGTCGGCGCACTACCCCGTCGGTCGTGGCGTTCAACACGAAGACCGACGAGCGGTTCGTCGGCGAGCTCGCACGCCGCCAGGCGATCACGAACCCGGAAAACACGGTCTACTCGACCAAACGGTTTATCGGCCGTCGATTCGACGATGAATCGGTCAAAGCGGATATCAAGAACGTCTCGTTCAAGCTGGGGCAGCTCAATGGTGGTGATGCCGGGATCGTTCTCGACGGAAAGACCAGCGCACCGGCCGAGATCTCGGCAATGGTGCTCCGCAAGTTGAAGGAAGATGCCGAGGCGAAGCTCGGTGAAGACGTCGATCAGGCCGTCATCACCGTACCTGCCTACTTCAACGACAGCCAGCGTGAGGCGACGAAAGTCGCAGGCCAGGTCGCGGGCCTGGAAGTCCTCCGAATCATCAACGAGCCAACCGCAGCTGCCCTGGCCTACGGGCTCGACAAAGAGGGCGAGCGGACCATTGCGGTATACGACCTCGGCGGTGGTACGTTCGACGTGACGATCCTCGCCCTTGGTGAGGGTGTCTTCGAGGTAAAGAGCACCAACGGTGATACCCATCTCGGTGGTGACGACTTCGACCTTCGACTCGTCGATTATCTTGCCGACGAATTCAAGCAGGAAAACCTGATCGACCTTCGAGAAGATGTTTCCGCACACCAGCGGCTGCGGGTCGAGGCCGAGCGGGCGAAGATCGAACTCTCGACCGTCGCATCGACCGAAATCAACCTGCCGTTCATCTCGGCCGACTCGTCGGGACCGAAGCACCTGCAGTCAACCCTGACGCGGGCCAAGCTCGAAGACCTGACGGCCGAACTCGTCGAACGGACTGTCGCCCCGACCAACGCCGCACTCAAGGACGCCGGCATCAAGCCGGGCGAGATCGACGAAGTGATCCTGGTCGGTGGAATGACCCGGATGCCCACCGTTATCGAAAAGGTCACCTCGCTATTCGGGAAAGAGCCGAACCGGACCATTAACCCTGATGAGGTTGTAGCGGTCGGCGCGGCCATCCAGGCCGGTGTGCTGCAGGGCGATGTGAAAGACATCCTGCTCCTCGACGTGACCCCGCTAACGGTCGGCATCGAGACACTCGGTGGCGTCCGCACGGCGCTGATCGAGCGGAACACCACGATCCCCACATCGAAGACCGAGACGTTCACCACTGCGGCAGACAACCAGCAGAGCGTCGAGATCCATATCGTGCAGGGCGAACGGGACATGGCCGGCGACAACACTTCGATTGGCCGTTTCAACCTCGATGGCATACTCCCCGCGCCCCGGGGCGTTCCGCAGATTGCGGTCACGTTCGATATCGATGCCGACGGAATCCTCAAGGTTTCCGCCAAGGACAACGGTACCGGCAAGGAACAGCACATAACCATTACCGGCCGTTCAGGTCTGTCCGATGACGAAGTGCAGCGGTTGCTCCGTGAAGCCGAGGAAAACGCCGAAGCCGACCGGGAGAAGCGTGAGACCGTCGAAACCCGGAATGCGGGCGAGAGCGCAGTGTTCCAGGCCGAAAAGATACTCAAGGACGATGGCGACAAGATTCCAGACGACATCAAGGCCGATGTCGAGGCGAAGATCGGGGCAGTGAAGGACATGCTGGCCGATGAGGCCGCCGAAACCTCTGCAATCGCCGCTGCGACTGAAGAGCTTCAAACCGCCCTGCAGGCGGTTGGCCAGGCTGTCTACGAGGCCAACCAGGCCGCGGGCGGAGATGACGGAGGGGCCGGTGACGCCGGAGGTGACGCTGGCGACGCCGACGATTCGAGCGGTGACGACAACAACGATGAAGACACCGTCGAAGGCGAGTTCCGGGAAGTTTAGGAACCGGGTACGCGGGGTGTCTCGCGTACCAGGAATGCCGGATATCCGCGTGACCCACGCAGGCCGGGGCAGGATGTGATTCGCCCCGGCAGTCTTCCCCGCCTGGCCGAAGTCAGTCGGTAAAGACCACTTCCACCATCGGGCTGCCTTCGACCAGCCGGTCGATACTGTCGACCTGCCCACGGTACCAGCCCGTTTCCGGCGCGGCCATAATCGCCCGACGCTCCGCAGAATCGGTGATCAGCCTGGCCCTTGCCGGGAGGTCGGCCCTAACCGCACCTTTCAAGTGCAGGGTGAATTCTGGATTTGCGGCCAGGTTGGCCAGCCAGCCGCGCGGTCCGGGCGTTCCGGTGATGATGATCCGTCCCTCGATGTTGTGGAACCAGATCTCCATGCGCCTCCGCCGACCAGTCCGCCGACCCGTGGTCGTAATGTCAACCACGACCTCTTTGCCCTGGAGGGCTCCGTGTATTCGATCGTCCATGGTGTACCTGGCAGTTTCCTAACCGTGTCTGAGCCGACCTGATCGCCTACCATCCAAACTCTCCCTGAGGGAAGAAGCGACAGGCAGTGCGACGTGCCAGCGCTGAGTTTATCGACCATTCCCCCTGGCTGCACGGGGATTGTCGAATGCATTCAACACGTCCCGAGCGGAGTCATCGGAGTCGAGGGACCTGGGGCGGGGTCGCGGTCTTGGCAACCAATCAGCGCTGACAACTTTGATTTTCACCCACCATCCAACCCACTCCCTCGCAGGGAGACGGAGTGGCTTCCAGGAACCGCTCAGTTCTTGGTTTCTGCGAAAGCCTCGCCGATCTCCTCAAGGGCGGCCTTAAACTCCTGCGCCTTGGCCATGTCGACGTGCTGCTTTACGTACGAACCGAGCTTGCAAGCTTCCCAGACCTTGGTGTGGAGCTGCGGGTGCGCCGCGAGGTGCTCCGGCTTGAAGTAGTCGGTCCAGATAACCAGGATGTCGTCCTTGGCTTTTTTGGCGTGCTCTTCCTTGACCTGCACGTACCGAGTAAACGAGTTGTGGTCCTCAACGCTCGAAGGCGCACCCATTTCCTCGATCAGCTCGGTCATACGGATAACGGTCTGGGCGGCCTGGATGGCGTCATGGGGGTCGTAAATACCGCAGGGAATGTCACAATGGGCATCGGCGAAACCGACTGGCAGGAGGCGGTCGGCGATACGTGAAATTGTTCGGAGCATTAGGTTTTTTTCCTCGGTCTACAGGTGTGTGTGAGAGTCCGTAAAATTGCGGTTACAGGCAGGCTACCACGTGACCTGTCCGGCCCTCCGCTGATGATTTACCAGATAAATCTACCATGAGAGAAAACAATAAACCGCTGGTAAGCATAAAAAACACGCTAATTGGGTGGTTTTCTATACAAATCGTCCGGGTCCGGGGCAAGAGTATGGAGCCGGCGATCGGCGAGAACTCATGGAAACTCGCTTCCAGGGCAGGATTTCGGAAACGTGATCCGCAACGCTTCGATGTCGTTCGACTCGAAGATCCACGCGCGCCGAATCACTGGATAATCAAGCGAATTATTGGGCTCCCAGGCGAAGAAATTGTGCTTAAAACCGGGGAGCTTGTTGTCGACGGAACTTCGGTCGAAGATCTGTTCGCTTGCTGCCCCGATCCCGCCCTTGATAACGGGGAATGGTGGCCGCGAGACGACGAATACATTGTGCTGGGTGACAACCGTTCCGCTTCAACCGATAGCCGGGTATTCGGACCAGTCAAGCGCACGGCGATCCGAAGCCGTGTACTCGGCAAAGGTATGTCGCTTGACACGTCGCGCTCCTAGCTCCATGCCGACCGGCTGCTCACCCGCCATCCAGGATCTTCTTCGCTTCCCGCGCCAGGTTTTCGATGACCGGGAGCTGGAAGTTTGAATCGGGATTCCTGGACGAGTCGACTTCATTCGCGATCACCGCGATGACCGTCCC
>JASLNQ010000163.1 GCA_030745955.1 Dehalococcoidia bacterium
TATCGCAGTTGCCGTTGTCGTAGTCGGGTGCCGGAGACTCGGCAAAGCTGTGCAGGAGATGGTGCCCGTATTCGTGGAAGATGGTCTGGAACCCGCGCTCGGAATCGACGTCCCATGTATACGGCTGGACCTTGATAGTTGTATCTGAACTGGAATACGACGAAGTCGGCGTGTCAGTGTTGTCCGAGGCTGCGATCAGTCGCGCCGTAACTTTTGGGACGACGGCGCTGTTTGCATGAATCGTAATGGAGTTCATGTACTCAAATGCGTGATTCAGCTGCTTGAAGATGTAGAATCCCGCGTTGTCCCGCGAGTCGGTTAGGGGTGCTATCAAGGACCCGCAGCTGAGATTATCCAGCGGTGCCATATGCCCGAAGGAATAATGCGTCGCCCCATCGATGAACACGGTCTTGCTCCGGTAGCAGTACGGGAGCGGCGACAGGTACGAGTGGACGCTCGCACCCGGCGAGTCGGCGCGGATCTCGACGTAGATTTCGAGACTGCTATCGAGCTCGAAGACATCCACGAAGTGCACCGTGAAATCACCATCTCCCGCCGTGATGGTCGTAACGCACTGGCGCCCCGCTATGCCGTCGTCCTCGCACACGGACACCTTGACCCCGGGGATTCCCTGGTCGCCGTTCGCATCCGTGTAGACGGCCCGCCCGGTGACTGTGAGTTCAATACCATTGGCTGCCATAACCGACGGCATATTCGCGCCGGTCCACAGCACCAGGAGACTCACACCCCCGAAAAGCACTAGCAGTTTGCGTCTGAAACTCCTACTCACTTCTTGCCCCGCTTCGCCAGTTTCCATTCCCGGGCATGATCGATCGAGTCGGGCAACGGCGCTTCAAAACGATAAAATAACGCGATCAGGGTCACTGGCAGTAGTTGTTGTCGTTGGTGACGAACCAGCGGTCCTCGTCGATGTAGGTCTGGTTATTCTCGTACTGCAGCAGGTGGGCGCTGGTCTGGCCATTCGACCACGTGAATTCGATCCCAACTCGCCCGGCGTCGCTGAGAATCCGCCACTGGCCGTACTGTTCGTCCTGACCGGGGTCGAACCCGCTGACGCCCTCGACATCCACGGAAACGAGGCTCTCTTCCGTGTAGTAGAACTAGCCGTTGCTGCAGAGGTACATCTTCCTCGTGGTCGAGGAGCCGACGCTGTCGGAGTCGTAGGTCGACATGTAGGTGAGGAGTTGACCCGCGAAGTACGCCTGCCACTCCTGTGCCTCCAGCGATAGAGCGCCGGTCGCTCCTGTCGCACCGGGCGCAACTGCTGAACCAGTATCCGCCACGGTTGCCGCGACCGGATCCGTATCGGTCGAATCGCCGAGTAGCGTTAGGAGCTCGGCGTAGTAATCGGCCTGGTCCAGTGGCCCGGCAGCGAAATACAAGATCCCCGACCCGGTCTCGTCGATATACGACATGGTGTAACCGATCTGCGGCGTCGTGCCATTGGTGCCCTGATAACGGCCGATAATCCACTCACCCTGGACCTGGGGTTGGACCGCTGGGTAAAGGATCGTTGTTTGGTCGACCGGGAACGGCTCGGTCATTGCCGCTATTACTTCCTGGGCGGTTACGTTTTGCTGCCCCAGCGCCAGCACCATGCCCGGAACCGTGCCGGACACCAGGATCAGTGCCTCGGCTCCGGCCGGGATAGAACCGGACCAACCGTCGGGAATCGTAAATGTAAAACCGAGCGCTGTGGACTTGACCCGCATGCCACCCGTGTAGTTCACGCCGGGCGCGAGTTCGACCGCTTCGACAACGGCTTCCACTGTTTCCGAGTCCCCTGGGCTGGCGGTTTCAGAAATCGAACCGCTGTCCTGGGTGTCAGAGCCGCTCGAACCCGTGGTGTCGCTTGAAGATCCGGGTGGGGCCGACGACGTGGACATGTCATCATTTTCCGAAGCCCCGAACGTCCCTGAATCTGACAACGCTGAAACAGGCTCCTGCTCCGGCATCGACTCGTCAGGCTTGGAGTCACCACTCGATGTGTCACCACCCGACGTGTCGCCCGACGATGACTTATCCGATGAGGAATCACCAGCTGCTGATTCACCGGTTGTCGAGTCGCTGGCCGCACCCCCATCCTCAGATTTCGACGCGGTCCCGCCAGAACCGCTCGACCCGCTTGGACCGGACGTCGAATCCCCGCTCGACGACCCAACCGCCGCGGAATCGCCACTCTCAGCCGATTCTGAATCTCCAGACGACCCGCAGCCCGCCATCGCGAGAAGAAGGGTCATGGTGACGAGGAGAATGACTTTCTTCATTGAGGCACCTAACGGTTTTTGTGGTTACCGGAACAAGCGTGACGCTAATCGGCGGAGTCTACGAAATAAACCCCGTATTTCCGTCGTATTACGTGGTATTCGCATGATAAAGCCGACCGTAGCAAACTGAACATCGCCGCATACTGCGCTTCTTTGCACCCCCCCCGGGACGGTGATCAAATCGCAGCCAGCGGCTGTTGTCGACAGCTCGTTTTCCACAAGCTGCGGGCTCGTGCTCGGTACCTCACCAGTACTGGTGGGTGTGGCCTGCGTATCCACATGAACCGGACAACGAAACCTACCGACCGGTGAACTCCGGCACCCTCGTTTCGCGGAATGCCGCCTCCGCCTTCGCAACTTTGCCGATATTCTCCGCAAATCGGATGACCGTCGGCCCAGGGTAATCGAAGCCCTGAAGTCTTCAGCGACCGAACTCGCTTCGATCATCAATGATCTTCGGAGCCCCGACTTCGGCGCGAACACCCGGTTGACCGTCGACCGGAAACCGGAAGACATCTCGGTGTTGCTCGCCAGCTCGATCGAGAGATCAAGATTTCTCGTCGAAAGCAAGGCGCTAGATCTCCAGGTCGACATTACCCGTGATCCCAGCGTCGTCCAGCTGGAAATAGACGTGAACCGAATGACCCAGGTTTTTTTTCAAACCTGATTACCAACGCGGTGAACTACTCACCCGATGGGAGCAAGATCGAAATCGGGCTTGGTGGCTGCAGCCGTTTTACACGGGTGCGGGTCTGCAACGAGGGTACAGGTGTTACCAGCGAAGAACTTGCCATGGTGACCCACCCGTACTTCCGGGAATCAACGCAGTCAACTCGCCAGAATCAGGCTCGGGTGTCGGGATGGCCCTGGCAAACGCCATCGTCGAATCGCATCGTGACCATATGAGCGTTCGGAGCGAACCGAACGAGTACTTCGAGGTTGAGGTGCTGCTGCCGAACCCCAGCCTGGGCTGATTCCGTTCGCCCCCGGTCGATCTGTTTCAGCCTGGAGCCAGGCCACGCTCACCGTCGGCAATAGCTCTCTCGCCACACATTTCCGGGCGTCCGTACCTCATCGGGTACTGAACGACCACGTGATCGTTTCGAGCGCCGATTCAGAATCACCCCAATTCAGGGTCACCGTATACGTGGTGTCTGGATCGAAAGACGATTCAGCCGTGAAAGCCTTGTAGCCCCCGGCATCGGTCGTGGAAACCAACCGGGTGGGCGGATCTATTTCCAACAACATGACGGGGACTGCCTCGGACAGATGAAAGCCAAACTCCGCGTTGACGGACAGATTCTTGTCGTTGTCCCGCGGCCACGTGGTAAACAGCTCAACCACGATGTCCGACTCGGTCGGCGCGGGAATCGCAAAATCCTCGCCGTATCGGGAAAACTCAACCACCGACCGCATGTAGGCTATGGCCTTGTACCGTTCCTTGTCATCTCGGTCGGTGATCTCGCCCAGTTCGTTAAGCGTGATGATCGGATAATCCCAGTGAATCAACTCGATCAGGGCGAAATCAGACTTTCTGATCTTGAGCCGATGCCGTGCTGCGAAATTCTCCCCCAGCCCCGCGCTGGCGGGTGGCAGGCCAAGCCCCTCGATGACGTAGTGCTCACCGTCAGAGTCGACGAGTTCCGTCTCAAGCATTTTCGACCGTCGCCCGCAGCCACTTTCCAGGCTTCGATTCCACCGGCCGGAATGCGGTATCCCCAACAAGGATAATCTCAGTTGAATCATCAGTGCCGGGATACCGGTAGTTGCCCGGTCGTTCAACCTGGATATCTTGTGTGCCGCTCGCCTCTTCGCTTTCTGGATCGAAGTAGTGAGTCGTAAAGGCAGCGTACGAGTTGGCTGCGATCGCGTGCGCACGGCTTTTCTCGACAATCTCGTCGGGTGTCGGCACGGAGCCGTCACATGCCGTCACCACAACCCCGGTCACCAGGGTGGCAACCAGCACCAGCGCACGCGTCAAAGTAATCAATTTCAAGAGTTGCATGCGTTGTATTAGCGATATGGCCGTGCGTTTTGAGGGAGGACGGGATAGAAATTATTGCGCTAGTAACGATGAGTCTTGCGGCCAAACGATGAATAGTGTGGACTCAATTCACCTGCGAGTTCGGTAAAATGCGCGCGATTTTGAGACTTACCGCGAGAGAACCGCCTGATCGATGCCCGGTGCCGGTTCTTTCGTAATGCCTTGTATTGAACTTCTCACGATTCGTTCAACGACGTGCCCGCGGCGACCGCTTCCTTGCGGTTGGGGTACTGGTCGCCGTGTTTCTTGCCGCAACAGTTGTGGCCGGCGGCCCGATTTACCTCCGTTCACTTGAACGCATCGGCATGGGTGATGTAGTCGACACTCTCGGCTCATACAACAAGAATGTAAGTGCATTTTCCGATTGGATACCACTGGAGGTGGTCGAGATTGCGCGCGCCGATACTGTTGTCGATTCGGCGGTGAACGCAGATCTCGAACCACTCATCACCCGCGTTTCGACCCGCATCAAGTCCCGCGCCCATTTCTGGGGCCGCGAACCCACCATCATTCACCCCCCGTATCTCGACTACCTCCTCGAACCGCCCGGGGTGATCATCGTTCGCGGTGAACTCGCTTCACGTGCCTACTTCCACGAGATGGAGGGTATGTTCGACGCTGTCACCTATGTGGAGGGGCGGGCTCCGGGTCCGAGTCTAGAGACCGACGAGAACGGCGACATCATCATCGAGGTTGCGCTCTACGAGGCTCGCTCAAAAGTGCTCCGGCACGGAAACCACATCGACAACCTGAACGTCGGCGACGTCATTTCGGCAAGCTCCATCTCCCGGAACTCCGGGTTGGTGAAGGCTGAAATCGTTGGTATTTTCGTCGAAAAGGACAAGCGAAACGAGTTCTGGCTCGGCAGTCCAGACTCGATTCTCGAGCCCTTGCCGCCGACGCTGTTCGGTGGCCGGGACTTGCCGATCGTGCTGTTCACAGCAGAGGATACGATCGCTCCCGGCGTCGGTCCCTCCAACGCGGGTCTGCCGATGAACTACA
>JASLNQ010000164.1 GCA_030745955.1 Dehalococcoidia bacterium
ACCTTCTTCCCGATAGTGATCAGCCTGGTCACCGGCCTGCGCTCGGTCGACCGGGAAATGATCGACATGTTCCGCACGCTCGGCGCATCGCCTTCCCAGACGTTCCGGAAGCTCATGGTGCCTTCGGCGTTGCCCGGATTTTTCGTCGGGTTGAAGGTGGCAGCCGTGGTTTCCGTGATCGGCGCGGTCATTGGTGAGTGGGTCGGTGCGAGCGCGGGGCTCGGCTACCTGATGAAGCTATCGGGCCCCCAGTTTCAAACGGCGAGGGTATTCGCCGCAATCGTGGTTTTATCGGTGCTCGCGATGTCGCTGTTTGCGACCGTCGTGGTTATCGAAAAATGGTCGCTGAGGAAATATCCATCGACCGCCGGGCAGTTGGCGGATTTGGGAGAGTCATGAAGAAGTTCCTGTTGCTGATCGCTGTTCTCGTGTTGCCCGTTGTTGCCACCTGCAGCGACGGTGAGTCTGAAGAGATTGTCCTGACACTCGACTGGTTCCCGAATGCCAACCATGCCGGAATCTACGAGGCGGTAGACCGGGGGTTCTTCGCTGACGAGGGGCTCGACGTATCGGTTGTGCCGCCCGCCGATCCGTCGGCGATATTGAGCCTGGTAGCCAGCGGGCAGAGCGATTTTGGCATGTTCTACCAGCCCGACCTACTGCAGGCACGGAGCGCGGGCGTTCCCGTTGTCGCGGTGGCCGGGGTTGTGCAAAAACCGTTGAACTCGATGATGGCCCTGGAATCGTCAGGTATCGACCGGCCCGGAAAACTCGCCGGCAAGAAGGTCGGTTACCCCGGCATCCCGTGGAACGAAGCGATGCTCACGACCATGCTGGAGACGGACGGGCTGAAACGCAGTGACGTCGAGCTGGTCGACGTTGGTTTTGCGCTAACGCAGGCCCTTCTCGCGGGCACTGTCGACGCGGTAGTTGGCGCCTACTGGACTCACGAATCGATCGTGATGGAAAACGAGGGCTACGAGTCTTTCGTTATCCTGCCCGACGACTGGGGCGTGCCGACCTACTACGAGTTGATTCTCGTGGCCTCTGAAAAGACGGTGCGCGACCGCCCGGAAACCGTCGAGAAGTTCGTGAAGGCGTTCAGCAAGGGCTACGCGCAGGCGCTTGGCGACCCGCAGGGGGCTATCGATACGCTGATCGAGGCCAACCCGGAGTCGGTCGATGAAGAGGTCGACCGAGCCGGTGTTGAGCTCCTCGTGCCGCTCTGGGAATCACCGGGCCAGCCGTTTGGATCGCTTGCAGCAGAACGCTGGAGCTCGTTCGCCGACTGGATGAAGTCGCAGTCGTTGATCGATGCCTCGCTCGACCCAAACGCGGCCTTCGACGCCAGTTTCGCGGCGAAATGATCGGGTTGATCCGCCGGGTAGGGCACAGGTACGGACGGGTGTAAGATCGCCCCATAAATCAAAGGCTGGAGGGGGATCGGAAAAATGGTGTCGACAAAACCGCAGGCCGGTAGCGTGCCTGCCCATTTGCTGGAACTTGCAGAGCGGGTTGAAGAAGCTGCGGCAGATCCGCGATACGCACCCCGCAAGGAAATGTGGACCCGGCACAACCGGCTTGAAAAAGTCGCCAAGACACCGGTTTATGTCTGCCTGAAGCGTGGGAGGGGCACCAATGCAAACCCCGTTACGTGGAGCGAGTTGATTCCCCTGGACACCCGGGTTTCGACAGACCCGATGGAGAGCGATATCGAGCTCCAGATGCTCCAGAAACTCTACAAGCACGACAATATCCCCGACGACGAGGTCCTGCTGCCCACGATCTGGATCGACCCAGTCAGGCCGGTCGCGGGGGCCACGGGAGCGAGCGGTGACCCGGCGCAGGGCGACGACACTGGCGGCAGTTCCGATTTCGAGGGAATGGATGCGAAACAGGCCGCCAGACTGTGGGGTCTTGAGTTCAGGGAAGTTCGGTCCGGTGACGACCCTGGGAGCGCGTATGCCGTCGATCCGGTGGTGACTACGGAGGCCGACCTGGCAAAGTTGAAACGCCCGCAATTCACGATCGACAAAGACGCGACCACCGAGCGGGTTGAGCGTGCGTCGGAGCTGGTCGGTGGCAGACTGCCGATTGCGCTGAGGCTGGACGAGGTTGGCTATGCTCCCACGGAAGTAATGATCAGCCTGATGGGCATGGAAGCGGTGCTCTACGGGGTGTACGACCGGCCGGAATTCATCCACCGGATAATGGAGTTCATTACCGATGCGATGATCGAGTACCACCTTGAACGGGAGAAGGCCGGCGGGGTCGATTCCGAGCAAACATGGGGCTACCGGATGCCCTACGAGGAGATTCCCACAGGCGCCGACCGGTACAGCCTCGAACTCGGCTGGGCGTCGATTGCGGCGCAGAGCATGGTTGGGCTTTCACCTGCGATGTACGAAGAGTTTGCCCAGCCGTATCACGAGCGTCTGGCGCAGGTTGTCAGCAAGGACAGGATCTACTACCACGGCTGCGAAGACCTTACGAAGAAACTCTCGATCATTCGCAAGCTGCCGAACCTGAGACGATTCCACATATCCCCGTGGACCGATGTCGAAGCGGCGGTCGATGAACTCGGCCGTGACTTCGTGATGGAGGTTGTCGGTCACCCGGACACCCTGCATGTGCAGACCGAGACAGAAATGCGGGACTGGCTGGAACGTACGATGGAGATCGCGGGCGACTCGATTTTCGATCTTAACCTCGGCGAGATCGAGACGGTGTTCGGCGATCCATCGGTCCTCCGCAGGTGGGCCGAGATAGCGCAGGACGTGGCCGAACGGTACTCTTGAAGCATCGGTGTGCGAGGTTTGCTCCACGAATCCCCGGCCCGGCAGGGCTGGTAACGACCGGGATCACCAGATGAGTCAGTACGTAGCTCTGTCATGTTCCGCGCTGGCGCGTTCGATTTACTCGATCGCGGCGCAGGTGCCCCCGGCCATATCGGTGCAGATGCTCGACCAGGGGCTGCACCGCGTTGCCGACAACCTGCGCGAGCGCCTGCAGGCCCACATCGATTCGATTGAACCCGATGAGTTCGACGCGATATTGCTGGTCTACGGAATCTGCGGTACCTCGACACTCGGGCTGGTCGCAAGGCATACACCACTGGTTATCCCCCGTGTTCACGATTGCATCGGGCTCTATCTCGGCTCGAACGAGCGCTACCAGAAAGAGTTCAACGCCCATCCGGGGACTTACTGGTACAGCGTCGACTACATGGAGCGGAGAGGCGACGGCGGCAGCCTGGGGGCCAGTTTTGCCACCGATATCGACGACCGGTTCGACGAGTATGTCGAGAAGTACGGCAAGGATAATGCCGACTACCTGATGGAGGTTATGGGTGAGTGGAGCGAGCACTACACCCGGGCGGCGTTTATCGAGACCGGTGCGCCCGATGCCGATCGCTACGAGCAGATGGCGAAGGACCAGGCCGAGCGGCGCGGGTGGCAGTTCGAACGTAAGGTTGGCAACCAGCGCATGCTGCAAATGCTGCTGAGCGGCAACTGGGCCGAAGACGAGTTTTTGACGGTCCCGCCTGGGCACATGATAGGGCAGTCGTTCGACGACCGGCTGCTGGAAGCGGTACCGGTGGAGTAGTCGGCGAGTGATTTCGACCCTGTCATCTCGACCATAGCGGAGAGATCTAAGGTGATTTGGCGTGGCACCACTCGTCAACAGAGAAAACCTGAGATTCCTCTGCTCGGGTCGGAATGACAGCACTCGAGAGTGCCAGCATTCCCCCTCAATAGCCTCTCCCCCGAGGCGAATGAACCTGGCCTGTGTCATCTTGACCGGAGCGGAGAGATCTGGAGTGATTTCGTCCGGTTGGACTACTTAACAGGGAAAACCCGAGATTCCTCCGCTGGGGTCGGAATGACAGCACGCGAGAGCGCCAGCATTCCCCCTCAACCTAACCTTCTCCCCGAGGGGGAGAAGGGATAAGAAGGGAGGAACCAGAGGGGTGGTTGCGTGCTGGGTGCGCCAGGTCTTAAGTCGAGAGGAGTTGGGCGGCTGTCTCGACCGCCGACGCTGCATCGGTTGCGTAGGCGTCGGCCCCGACCTTCTCGGCGAATGCATCGCTAACCGGCGCGCCGCCAACCATCACCTTGGTCGAGCTGCGCAGTTCCGCCACTTCCAACGCCTTCACGATGTCGCCCATCACGCCCATCGTCGTCGTCAGCAAGGCCGAGAGACACACCAGGTCGGTGGGTTTCTCCTCAACCGCTTTAACGAAAGCCTCTGCCGTCACATCCACACCCAGGTCGGCAACCTCGTAGCCGGCACCCTCAAACATCATGCGCACCAGGTTTTTGCCAATATCGTGGAGGTCGCCGTGTACCGTACCGATCACCACCCGCCCACGCGCCGCGGAATCGGAAGCACTAATCAGGGGGCGGACTATATTCATGGCGGTCGTCATTGCGCGTGCCGAAATGAGCACCTCGGGCATGTAATACTCGGCGGCCTTGAAGCGGCGGCCCACTTCGTCCATACCCGGGATCAGGCCATCGTCAATTATGTCCTTGGGCGCAATTCCGGCATCCAGCGCCTCCGTGGTCCAACTCTCGGCACCCTGTGAGTCGCCGGTAATCACCATGTTTTGAATATCTTCGAAATTCATCGGTTGGGTACTCCCTCGAACACGATTTTCGGCTATCGGCCCCTGGCCGCGCCTGAACGACCTGAGGATAACCACCGGAACCTCATGGTGCAATCAGTTTGCTACGACTAATATGACGCTAGCGTGATAGTAGTCGAAGAAAATGGAGCGTAATAGTTGTCAAACTCCGATTTGCAAGCCGCCCTGAAGAAGCACATAGGCTTCTGGGATCGAACCGAAGGACCACTCCTGAACGTCTCCGAGGCAGAGGATTCGCTGTTCGCGCCGTTGCACGGCATTAGCATTACGCTGGCCGACGGCACCGTCCTGTCGGAGCAGGTCGATGTCCTGACTGCCGACATGATGGACCCCGCGAAAATCCTGGATGTCGAGGAATTCCCACTGCGCACCAGTGAACCCGTGGACGGTGGACTACTGATGGAAGGCGATCTCTTTGTTACCCGCGCCCCGCTCGGGAAGATGGTCTGGGTCGAGGCTGTCCTCGGATGCCCGGTCGTGCCCAGGCTCGACACCGGTTCCATCTACTCGGCCCCTTACCTGAAGAGCTCCAGCCTGTACACGGATATTGGGGCTGCGGAAGATAGCCCGTGGCTCAAGCTGCTGGCCGAGTACACGCGGCAGCTTGTCCAAGATGCGGCGGGAACCTACCAGGTCGTGCAGTGTCTCCAGCGCGGCCCGATCGACCTTGCCT
>JASLNQ010000165.1 GCA_030745955.1 Dehalococcoidia bacterium
GTCGGGGTGGGGGTTGGTGGTGTGCGAGTGTTGGAGGGTCTTTCGTTGGCTGAGGTTGAGGTTGGGATTGATGGGGTGTCGGTGCTGGGCGATGGATCGGTACCGGGAAGGTTTTCGTCGGTTGAGCAGGCTGCCGATAGGAGTGTGGAGAGGAGGAGGAGGGCCGCGACCCACACCCTGGTCCTCTCCCTCCCGGGGAAAGGGGATTTTGTCTGGGCCGTAAACCACCGCATACCGGGGAGAGGAGACCCAGATCAGCCCGTTACGGCGCCGGTGGATGCCGGGTTTACCAGCTTGATGTACTTGCTGAGGACGCCTTTGGTATAGGGCGGGGGCTTGGGTTGCCACTTTGCGAGTCGTGCTGCAAGTTCTTCGTCGCTGATCTTCACGTTGAGTTCGAACCTGTCGAGGTCGACTTCGATCTGGTCGTCATCCTCAACCGCCGCGATCGGGCCACCGACCGCTGCCTCGGGCCCAACATGACCGATCATCGAACCGTGGGACGCGCCCGAGAACCGGCCATCGGTCATCAGCATGACCTTTTCGCCAAGGCCCTGTCCTACCAGGGCGGCGGTCACCGAAAGCATCTCCCGCATCCCCGGTCCGCCCTTTGGTCCCTCGTACCGGATGATTATTGCGTCGCCCTCCTTAATGTCGCGTTCCTGGAGCGCATCCATCACGCCCTCTTCGCCATCGAAGACGCGTGCGGGTCCACCGAACTTCTGGCCGAACTGGTGGCCTGCCACCTTCAGAATCGCACCGTCGGGCGCCAGGTTGCCGAAGAGGGTCACGAGTCCGCCGGTCTTTGAAATGGGATCTTCGACCGAGTGGAGAACATCGTTCGGCTCGCCGACATCGACGCCGGCCAGGTTTTCGGCGACGGTCTTGCCAGTTACAGTCATGCACTCGCCGTGGAGCAGCCCGGCGTCGAGCAGTCGCTTCATCACGACCGGGATTCCCCCGACACGGTCGAGGTCGAGCATCACATACTTGCCGCCCGGCTTCATGTCGGCGATAAGTGGCGTGCGCATTGCGATGTCGTGGATGTCCTTGAGGGTCAGCTTTATACCGGCTTCGTGGGCGATTGCCGGCAGGTGGAGAGTAGTGTTGGTTGAACCACCCATCGCCACCACGACCGCGACCGCGTTTTCAAACGCCTCGCGGGTAAGGATGTCGGAGGGGCGGATGTTTTTCCGGAGGAGATTTAACACGGCGTGACCGGCCTCGCGGGACGATGCCACCTTGCGCTGGTCGACGTTTGATTCGGAGGCGGCACCGGGCAGCGAAAGGCCCAGCGCCTCGCCGATAGATGCCATCGTGTTGGCGGTGAACATGCCCCCGCACGCACCCGGGCCCGGGCATGCGTGCGTTTCGATCTGGTACAGCTCGTTCTCGTCGATCTGACCCGATTGGAACTGGCCGACCGCCTCGAATACGGTCTGGATCTGGATGTCCTCGCCACGCCACGAGCCGGGCATGATCGAACCGCCGTAGATAAATACGGACGGGATGTCGAGCCGGGCCATGGCCATCATCGAGCCGGGCAGCGACTTGTCGCAGCCAGCAACCGCTACGAGGCCGTCATAACGCTCGGCGAAGCAGACCGTCTCGATCGAGTCGGCGATCACTTCGCGTGAAACGAGCGAGCCTCGCATGCCCTCGGTCCCCATCGATATGGCGTCGGAGACCGTGATGGTGCCAAACATGAAAGGGGTACCGTTGGCGGCGAATACGCCCCGCTTAACCTCTTCGACCAGCGCCTCGATACCGGCGTTGCAGGGGGTAACTTCGTTGTGGGTCGAGGCAATCCCGACGAACGGCGCTTCGATGTCGCTATCGCTCAGGCCCATTGCTTTCATCATCGAGCGGTGCGGCGCACGAATGGCGCCCTCGGTGGTCTCCCAGCTCCGCCATTTTCCGGGCGCTCGCTTAGCGGCGCGGGTCGAGTCGAGTTTTTCTTGTGGATCGCTGGTTGTGGTCATTTTTCTGTTGCTGTTCCGAGTGGTGATGGGGCCGAAATCGAACTCGTTTCAAGTCGATTTGCGACCCGTAATGGTACACGCCAAAACAAGCGATCACGCCAACTGTGCATATACTGGCGCGACCCGTTAATCACGCAAGGGGGAGCGATGTGGCTGCGAATTTAATCGATATAGTCGCCGACGACCTGTTCTTTCCGGAAGGGCCGCGCTGGCGCGCTGGCGAGGGCAGGCTTTATTTCAGCGATGTGCTGGCCGGGAAGGTGTCCAGGCTGGACGATTCGGGAGCGGTCGAAACGGTCTTCGAACCGGGCGAGTTTCCGAGCGGACTCGGCTTCCTCGAAAACGGCGACATGCTGGTGGTGGTCACTGAGAGCCGCGAGATCGTCCGGCTGTCGAAGGAAACGACGCTCGCAGGTGGGGCGTCGCGGGTGGATTCGGCACACCACGCCGATATTTCGACCCCGTACGGAACCGGCAACAACGACATGGTGGTGGCTCCCGATGGAACGGCCTACGCGGGTGCCTACCTGCCCGGTCTCAGCGAAGAGGTTACGCCGGGTCCGGCGAACCCACCGCGTTTTGGTCACATGGTCATGGCCCGCCCCGACGGCACTTCGCAGGTCGTTGCCGACCGCGTTTGCTTCCCGAACGGCGGGGCGATCACTCCCGACGGTAAAACGCTGATTGTCGCCGAAACATTTGCGTACATGCTGACGGCCTGGGACATCAACGACGATGGCACCCTGTCGAACCGGCGACCCTGGGCCTACCTTGCGGCGCCGACCGATGGCATCAGCCTTGATGCCGAGGGTTGCATCTGGGTGGCCTGTCCTTACTTCACATATGGCGATTCAGGTGGCTGGGTGCGGGTTGCCGATGGCGGGGAAGTGAGGCAGACCATCCCGCTGGAGGACCCGGAAAAGAGCGCTTATGCCTGCATGCTTGGTGGCGCAGACGGTCGCGACCTGTACCTGTGCGAATCGACCGTTGTGGGCCGGGAGCGGTTCCAGGGCGATGGCCGGATACGCCGGGTGCGGGTCGATGTGCCGATGGCCGAGAACCAGTTTTAGGTGGTTGAGCCTGGATTGTGGTTAGTCATGGCCGGGACGTGATTGCTGGCTGGTCGGTTGATCGCCCGCTTCTACCGGCTCCGAGCAGTTTTTTCGGGTTGCCTTCCGCAATTTTGGTTGGCACCTGCGAGTGGCAGTCTAGCGCGGCGAAGCGAGCAAGAATGAGGAATGGGTTCTTCAGGGTCCTGAAAGCCTGAACGAGCTTTTGCCACTCGCCGCATGGATCTCCCTGTCGAGCCTAATCAGCAGCGGAACCATGTGGTCGAGGGCGACAGCATCTGCCAGCGTGCCGTAGTCGACAGGCTTGAAGCCGATCCCGCTGATCAGTTCGGCCACTGCCTGTTTGGCCTCTTCGTCGTCGCCGGCGTAGTGGACCTCGCGCGGTTCACCTGAAGAATCTTTAGGATCGGTGATGGTCGAGGCAAAGTTCGTTTTGAACGCGGCAACAACACGCGCACCATCACCGATCGCGCGGGCGGTGATCTGCGCACCCGAAGATCCGTCGGCAGGCTGGTGCGTCAACGGGTTTGTGATGTCGATCACCACTTTGCCACGCAGCGAACCGGCAAATCGCTGTGAGATTTCGGCGGCCATGGCGTAGGGCACGGAGATGATCACGATTTCACCGGCATCGATTGCTGCCTGGATGCCATAGATCCTTGATTCGTGCCCCACCTGCTCATGGAAATCGTTCTTGCTTTCGGGCCGACGCGACCCGAAAGCGACGAAGTGCCCGGCCGCCATGAGGGCGCGACCAAGGTAAAGGGCCATGCGCCCGGTGCCGATGATGCCGATCCGTGGCTTGCGGTCCGGGCTGGAGTCTTGACCTTGACTTGAGGTTAGGGTGGCGGATGAGTCTGAGTCTTGAGTCATGATGGGCAGAGTTTATGGCGGAAATAACGGTCGAGCAACGCTGGCGATCGGTTATGTACACCGCAGCAAGGTCTGTTCAAGTAATCTCCACGCTCCGTGGTGGTTTTACCTTCCGGTAGCCCGGTGTGAGATGTACCGTTCGGGTGCTTCCGGGAGTACGCTTCGATGCGTTGCTGGCTCTGGGGCTGAAAACGGCACCATTCCGCATCATCACGAACTATCGGCGCCACGACGCGCGGGCACCAAAGGTCAACGGGACAAAGGGCACAAATGACTGAATACCTTCCACTGCCGGGAACCCCCATCGACGAGCTCGATACACCCTGCATCGTCATCGATCTCGACGTTGCCGAAGCCAACATTGCGAAACTCCAGGCTGCTGCGAACGAGATGGGCGTCGATGTCAGGCCACATTCCAAGACCCACAAGAGCCCTTACTGGGCGCGCAAGCAGATCGCCGCCGGAGCGATTGGTGTTTGCTGCGCAAAGGTCGGCGAGGCCGAGATCATGGTCGAGGCCGGCGTACCGGAAGTCATGATCCCGAACCAGGTGATTGGAAAGCGGAAGATCGCCCGTGTTGTCGCACTCGCACGCGCTGCGAATGTGATTGTTGCTGTCGAAGAGTCGGCGAATGTCGACGACCTATCGGAGGCTGCCCGCGCCGCGGGGGCAGAACTGGGCGTGATTGTCGAGGTCAACGTCGGTATGGACCGGTGCGGCGTCGATTCTGACGGGGCGGTGGAGCTTGCCGGGCAGATAGTGCGTTCTCCGGGACTGCGATTCGATGGCCTGATGGGCTACGAGGGTCACACAGTCGCCGAACGGGACTACGAAGTGCGCAAAACCGAGGCCGAGAATGCGATGTCGATCCTGACCGGAGCGGCCGATCAAATTCGCGCTGAGGGGATTGACGTGGAGGTGGTTTCGGCTGCGGGGACGGGTACATACTCGATCACGGGCCAGGTCGACGGTGTGACCGAGCTTCAGTGCGGCTCGTATATCTTCATGGACGGGGATTACCTCGAGGTGTTCAACGACTTCGAGCCGGCCCTGTCGGTCCTGGCAACGGTGATTTCACGGCAGAAAGAGGACGTTGCGATTGTCGATATGGGGCTGAAGTCGATTTCGATTGACCGCGGTCTCGCCGAGGTCCTTTCGCCGCCCAGCGCGTCGATTATCAAGCACTCCGAGGAGCACACTGCGATCGACCTGCCCGACGCGGCGTCGCGGGCGCTGAAGGTCGGTGACACGGTGCGGGCCCGACCGACGCACGGCGACACGACGATCAACCTTCACGAGTACTACTTCGGTGTCAGGAACGGGAAGCTGGAGGCGGCGATTCCGATTCCGGGGCGTGGCAAGTTCCGCTAGGGCTGTCGGCTCGTGGCAC
>JASLNQ010000166.1 GCA_030745955.1 Dehalococcoidia bacterium
GGCGAACTTCCCGGGTCCAGACAACTGGAATGATCCGCTTCAAGACGATGATTCGCGCGGAAAATTCATCAAAGAGATACAAGATGATTTTGAGCTACGACTGAAGGAATTCATCACCACTGCTGACTACTGCGCCAAGAGTGCGAGAATTTACAGTCGGCTGCACCGGAGATGGCGGTGGATAATCATAATTTTCACTGGCGTTGTGGTGATCATGAATTTGGTAGTCGCATATTCGGTCAACAACACCCCCGATTCTTCGTCGTTCGGTTCTCTCGCGTTGAACTTGTCGATTGCCGCGGCCGTGGCGGCTGCGATCTTGGCTATCCTCGCCAACCTGGAAAATTTTTCCAATCCACTTGAACGTGCGCATGGATTTCGAGAATCGAGGGAGCTCTTTGTAGCGGCCCAGCGAAGGGCGAAAAACCGATTCCGAACCTATGTACTGGCTCTTTATCCCAGCCCGATCGCCTGTCGAAATGCCGCAATTATGGAAGCGGAGCTTGCCGAGATTGACAGAGAACTCCGCACGAAATTCAAGGAACTGACTGCGGCAAGGGATACAAATAGATAACCCTGGATATAGTCGGACCTGCCCAACACTGACGTGACTCCACAACAAGATTTATCTGGCTTGATGAACGTCGACCTACTCGAAGCGATGAGCTACGAGTGGTTTACGGCGCTTGCGAACGCAACGACCGATCCTCGCCCGACTACTGGAAATCCTGTCAATAAACCCAACAATCCGCGCAAACGGCGTCCCTCTCCTGCGCCGATCAAATCTAACGAGCCCCAACCGGTGTTTTAAGTAACGTAATGTCTGCTCAAGCAATCCAGAATAAAGACAACGTGACCGAGATTATCGCCGTCTGTAGCGGTAAAGGCGGAACAGGAAAAACCGTTATCGCATCCTGTCTCGGGTACGCGCTTTCATCGACCGGGCACTCAACGCTGTACGTCGACACCGACACTGCCACAGACGGCCTGTCTCTATTCCTGCTTGGGCCGAACGGGGTAAAACGGCAAGCTGAAGTCACACGCGCCCAGACCTTGCCAGGGGATCGTTGATGACGCTCCTCCAGAGGGTGATGTTCCCGTCCAATCGTTTCGAATTAACCGTCGGAACAAAAGTGATCATGGCATATCTCACCAGGCGATAATCAGCAGCAAGGCGTTGTACGGCGATTTTGGGGATTCTCCGGACACCGATCCTGGCTATCGTGGTTCACGGGCCGAATTCGCGTCGGCCGTAAAACGCATTTTTGAACAGCTCAGAAACAGCGGTGAGTACGAGTACATAATCGTCGATACTCGGGGCGGATTCAATTATGAAACCACCGAAGTCTGCGCGTTGGCCGATAGCTTCCTCATAGTCACCGAAGCTCAATACACATCGTTCTATCAGGACCGTAACCTCGCAGGTCGTATCAGCCAGGCCGCTAAACGGAACGGAACGAGGCCACTGTTACGGGGATTCATCGTAAATAAATCGACCGATCCACGAGATTGGTCTGGTGAAATGAATCTTGAAAAGATCGAGTCGGATTTCCGAGTCACTCTGACCAAAGAGTTTCCTGTCGATTTTCAAGAAACTTATCCGATCCCCCTCGATGTCGATGCCCAGATTGCCTACAAATCGCAAAAAATCCCACTTCGGGACGCGCCTGGATCTTATTTTTCGTATGCACTGCTGGATGCGTTCGGTCAGCTGTTGACGATCGTCACCGCGGCATGGACAGACGACCAGGCCGACCAGTGGAACGTGCTGGTTGATTCCGTGTCGAAGGCCACCACCGAGCGCAACCGTGAAGTCGAGGAATTGCAGGAGTCACGGGATCAAGAGTCGCGACAGCGAACTGAGCTTCAAGAACGGGTTTCAGAGTTAGAGCGCGATAAAATAGCGCAAGAGAGTGAGCTAGCTGAAACCAGGGCTCGGTTCGAGCGCGAAATCAGCAGATCGGACGCACTGCTCCAGCAATCAGCGAGCCAGGAGAGTTCGGATGTAGTTGCCGCCGAATACGACCCGGTTTCGTTTCGTAGAAGCTACCTGTTACTTGTCAGGTACCTGGCACCTGTTCTTGCCCTGGTAATTCTAGTGGCTACGATCTTCGCTGTTTACAACATCTGGTTTACGGACAGTCCAGAGGCGGTATTTGTAGCGTGCACCGTAACACCGAGTGTCGTGGTGGTCGGTGAAACAGCGGCTATCGCCATCAACGTTTCCAACTTGTCGGGTGACCCTATCCGGGCAGCCGACGTCCGAACGACTGCGCCGCTGGGTTCACTCAGCAAGAATTTTGATCTTGGCGTTGTGACCAAATCCACGGACCTCGACGGGCGGGCCGAATTCGAATGGTCGACGCCAACTCAAACCTTCACCGGTTCGACACCAGTGGAGTTTCCGATCCTGGTTTCAGGAGAGAATATCGAAGATGGGACCGGTCAATGCACAGCTCAGTTGCAGGGGACGCCCTGAGATACACAAGCACTTCGAACTTCGACCTTCCGGCAGGATTGATGATGGATGGCGGTACCGCAGACAGGTGGCGTTTCCTTGAGTCGGCGCCGGTTTGAGTTACTGAATCGTGCTGACCATGGCGCGGGTGAACGATTCTGAACCCAAGCCCAGAACCACGGTCATTCCGCTACCGCGTGGCCGGGGCGACTACATGGATACCGCACTCCTTGGCGTCGGGATCGCCTTCCCACCACCAGCGCCCGGCACGGATGTTCTCGCCATGCTCGATGGCACGAGTGCACGGTGCGCAGCCCAGGCTCGGATAACCCTTATCGTGCAGTTCGTTGTAGGGCACTCCGTGATCGTCGACGAATTGTCGCACCTGCTCAAACGTCCAGTTGGCCAGCGGGTTCACCTTGTAATTGCTGTGGGCAGCATCCCACTCGACGATGTCGATTTCGCCCCGGTCCATCCCCTGGTCGCGTCGCAGTCCGGTAATCCAAGCATCGAGCCCGGAAAGCGCCCGCCCCAGGGGCTCGACCTTTCGGACTCCGCAGCAGAGCTTCCGGTTTTCAACACCCTTGTAGAACAGGTTGTTGCCCCGCTCCTTCACCATGTCGATGACTGCGCCCATTTCCGGATAGAAGAACTCGACATCGACGCCGTACCGGAGCTTTGTCTGGTCGAAAAGCGAGTAGGTCTCGGTCGGCAGGCGCAGGGTGTCGAGGGTCATGAGCCGGGCCTTCGGGTTGACAGTCCAGAAAATGTGGAAGAGGGCCTGGTCTTCAAGTCCAAAGCTCGACATCTGGGCGGCGTTGCCACCGAAATTCTCGGCGACCCATTTCAATACGTCTTCTGTCGTGCCAGCCTCGAGACCGGCGTTGGTATCGGTAAGTTCGGCCGGTGAAAAGCGCGGATCTGAAAGGGCCATTATTATCTTGCTTCCGTATCGCTTCCGTTGATAGTCGTTTCGCTAATTCGTAGTGATCCTGAAGTGATGCAGACGAAATTCTGGCGATAAAAAACCCCCGGTCGCTGCCAACCGAGGGATTCGTAAAAAGAGCTGACAACCGTACGAATAGAGCCTTACGAGTCCCCGGCCGGGATTTCGCCTGTACACGTACAGAAAAATGCTGATTCAAACGAGGAATTCATGGTTTTTCGAGTATAGCACCGGCGGTTGGGTGGTAAGCGATAGACCGGCGATAAATCGGGACTTAGAATTGTGCAACCGAACTTCTTTGTACGCCCGTTTTCTGTCGCCTACGGAGTCACCAATGACCTCGACCACAAACCCTGGAATCCCCGAAACCATGAACGGGGAGCGGATCGAAGAGCTCCAGCAAATCGCCGGGGACCATATGTTCATGCACGCCGTCCAGACCAACGACTGGCGTGGCAAGCTGAAGATCTACGTCAAAGGCGATGGCGTCTGGGTAGAGGATGTGCACGGCAACCGGCACCTCGATGCGATGGCGGGGCTCTGGTACAAGTCGGCGGGTTACGGCCGTACCGAGATCGCCGACGCCGTTTACGCACAGATGACCGCGATCGATTCACCGCCCGCCGGTTCATCTACCGTCCCGCAGATCGAGCTCGCCGGTAAGGTGGCCGAACTGTATCCGGACCACGGGGCAAGGTCGTTCTTCGTCTCAGGCGGGTCCGAGGCGGTAGAGACCGCCGTGAAGATGGCTAAAAAGTACTCGCAGCTCAGTGGCAAGGGTGGCGCGTTCAAGGTCATCAGCCGACGCTATTCGTACCACGGCGGGACTGCGATGTCGGTCAGTCTGGGGCGGAATCCGGCTGCCGACCCCATGGGGCCGGAAATGCCGGGAGCGTTGCATGTCACAAACTGGAACTCGTACAGGCTACCGTTCGCCGGAGATCCCGTCGACGTTGCGATAAAGTGCGCCAACGAAATCGAAGAGGTCATCAAGCACCAGGGCCCCGAGACTGTCGCGGCCATCATCGCCGAACCGGTCTCGGCAGCTTTTGGCGTCCAGATTCCACCCGCCGAATACTGGCAGCGACTGCGCGAGATCGCCGACCAGTACGACGTCGTCCTCATTGCGGATGAAGTGATTACGGGATTCGGGCGTCTGGGCAAGTGGTTTGGGCCGACAAACTGGGGCGTGCAACCCGATATCACAGCCGTTGCTAAGGCGATAACCAGCGGGTACGCCCCGCTCGGGGCCGCGATTGCCACGAAGAAGATCGCCGATGCGTTCGTTGGCGGTCCGAACGAAACCTTCAAGCACCTGATTACGTTCGGGGGCCACCCGATAGCCTCGGCTGCCGCGCTTGCCAACCTCAAGATATTCGAACGTGAAGACCTGGTCGGGAACTCACGCAAAATGGGCACTTACCTGTATGAGCAATTGAAGGGGCTGTTCCGCCACAAGATTATTGGCGATGTCCGTGGCGGGCTCGGGCTGCTCGCCGCGGTCGAGCTGGTTGCCGACCGCGAGAACAAAACGCCGTTCCCCGCAGAGGCCGGACTGGCGAAGAAACTACCGGCGCTGCTCATCGACCGAAAGATCGTGAGCTTCAGGGCCGGTGACCTGATTTCGATCTGCCCACCGCTCTCAATCAGTGCCGATGAGATCGACTTCGTCGTCGACGCGATCGACGGCGCACTCGGTGAACTTGAAAGTGAACTCGGGATTTAGGGCAACGGGAACGGCGTTGGACGGTAGCGTTTAAACCCAAACTTTGGTATCTTGCCGGTCACTTCCGACGGTTCTTCTTGTGAACCGTCGTAGTTGGGTTGGAATTTGAAAACGAGTCGTCGAACTTGAAGTTCGAGATGACGACACCGTGGTCGTAGCTATAAGTACAGGGGATCCAGAATG
>JASLNQ010000167.1 GCA_030745955.1 Dehalococcoidia bacterium
TCACGCGTATAAATTGGTTGCATCGATCATCACTAGGGATCGGATAGGCCAGTAGCTGTTTTGAATCATCTTTTTACACTAGGACACTCAACTCACTCGATTGGGGACTTTGTAGACCTACTTCAGAAACATGAAGTTTCGAGTGCAATTGATGTTCGATCGAATCCCTATAGTCAATACACACCTCAGTTCAACCGGCAAGCGATTGAGCAAGCACTGGGCGAATTCGGGATTGCATACGAATTCGCGGGTGATTCATTAGGTGCCAGATCCGCTGACCCGCAAATGTATAAGCTCGGTGTTGTCAATTTTGGCGCGTTGAGCACCAGCGCAGCCTTTAACACAGGCATTCGGCGTATCGAGGAGCTTTCAGCCGATCAGAGAATTGCGATTGTTTGCACGGAAAAAGATCCCGTAACTTGCCATCGGGGCGTATTAGTTGCGCGTTCGCTGGTAGACAAAGGATTTGCTATCGACCACATCCTGGCTGATGGAGAACTCGAATCTCATAGCGATATGGAAGATCGCATGGTGACTGAATCGGGACTCCCATACGCGACACTGTTCGATGACCACCAAGAAATCGTAAAGCAGGCGTATTCGATCATCGGGCGAAGAATCGCCTGGAAAGACCCGGAGTACGTTGAACCAAGTGAGGCTTACTTAGAACACTGATGGACATATTCACTATCGGATTTACGAAAACCTCTGCTGAAAGATTTTTTAACCGGCTTGAACAAGCCGGGGTCAAGTCGTTGGTAGATGTCAGGCTCAACAATCAATCGCAATTAGCCGGCTTTGCCAAAAACCAAGATCTGAAGTACTTCCTAGATCGACTGGTAAACGTCACATATATGCACGAAGCGTTACTTGCACCGACTCAAGAAATGCTGTCGTCGTACAGAAAAAAAAAGATCGATTGGGACACCTACGAGTCGATGTATCTAGATCTCATGAAAGAACGAGAAGTAGCAAGCAAAATGCGACCTGAAGAGTTCGAATCAGCCTGTCTGCTGTGTAGCGAGGATACCGCGCATATGTGCCATCGCCGACTACTCGCCGAGTACCTGGCCTCTCACTGGGGTGATGTCAAAATCGTGCATCTCTAGAACGGCACCCCACACCTAAATTGATCCACCTGCGGACCGTTCGTTGCAGCGGTCCTGGATTTCGTAGGCTTTTTTCTCGAACGGGTGCTTTCTGCCGCCTCCGTACCTGATCGACAGCAGCAGGTAGGCGACAAGCCATGGCAGCACGAGCCACTTGACCTGGTCGATCCAGTGCCGGTGCTCGTGTTGCTGGACGCATTCGTCGTCCCAAACTTGCGGTTCGTAAAACACGAAAGGCCAGATAGTGGTCGCATGGACACGCGTCGGGAACGGGCGCGGGATTTTCGGTACACGTATTTCTATTCGGCCACCTGAAATTCTGAGCATGTTACCGTCTTCCATGGGGTTGAGATTCGATGCTGGAAGTGTAAATCATCTGCGGTTGAATGGGCTTCGGGTGACGGACGTTGTGGGACAGGCAGGGCGGTGGGAGTGCAGGTGTGGTAGGTTCCCTTTGAGGGAGGGTTAGCGTGTGAGTGATAGCCGGGAATGCCAACACTTTTCGATCGCAAACACCGCGTCCCCGCCCCGGATCCCTCGGCTTCGAGGACTTCGCTCGGGAAATCAGGTTTTACCTGAGGCAGCCAGCAAAGGTGGAGGGTGTGGGGGATAGCTACAAGCGGCAACGCTTTTCAGTCACAAGAACCGCTACCCCGCCCCGGGTCCCTCGACTCCGATGACTGCGCTCGGGAAATCAGGTTTTGACTGTGGCATCCAGTAAAAAATCCCATCCTGAGGCTCTCGAAGGACGGCACGCAAAGCACGCACCAACCAATCCCACCAAGCCGTCATCCCCTCCCCGATTTTCCAACCGAAGGGGAGGGACCTCTCGTATACATGCTCGAGATCACTTTTCTAAGGTGGAAACCTTAGATCCCTCCGCTCCGGTCGGAATGACGGTGGGCGCAGTTGGGGGGCTTTGGATGTATGATCTGCCGACTATGGTGGGCTGAAATTTTTCGCTTGCCGGGTGATCGGCGAGCACCTGGAGAGGGTCAGATGGCAGACGCTGTATTTCTTGGCGGAGACCGATATCACAAGGCCGAGGAGGCGCATGCGGGCATTGGGCCGGTGCTCGAAAAAGCCGGGCTGGACGTTCACTACACCGACGATTTTGCCTCGATTGACGCCAAGTTGCTGGAGGGGGCCAGGTTGTTGGTTTTCCTGCGGGACGGCATGGAGTGGCCGAACGGTCACGACGCGCCCCCGGAACGCTGGATGCAGCCGCACCAGGAGGAAGCGATCGAGCAGTTCGTTTTGAACGGCGGTTCGTTCCTTGTGATGCACAATTCGGCCTGGAACTACCCGTGGGACGGTGGCTATCGCCGGACGGTCGCCGGCTATTTCCAGTTCCACCCGCCGTACATGCATTTCGATGTCCATATCACCGACAGGGACCACCCGATTACCCGGGGTGTTGAAGATTACGAGATAGAGGACGAGCAGCACTTCATCTGGTTCGACGCCGGCCGGGTCGACCTGTTCGCCACGAGCCAGGGCAAGGACGGCCGGGAGTCGGCTTCGGGTTACTCGTACGAGTACGGGGAGGGCCGGGTCGCCTACCTTGCGAACGGTCACCGGCTGGTGGTTTTACAGAATCCTTCAGTGCAGAAGCTGTTGACGAATGCGGTGAACTGGCTTTTGCGGAGGTAGGGACCGGAGGGAGACTCTAAGGTCGATGCACTCCAGAGGTCACGCCAGCAAGCTAACATCAGATCTCTCCGCTCCGGTCGAGATGACGATATCGAGAGGTTGGCTGCTGACCGGTAGCGGATGGGTGATAGCAATTAAGGGACGATTCAGATGAGCGTGGAAACCAGGGACGATAGGTTCGGGCAGATTATTGAACCGGACGCCGAGCTTGAGCAGGTTGCGACGGGGTTCATTTTCACCGAGGGGGCGACGTGGGACGCGAAGAGGCAGGAGTTGATCTTCAGCGACATGCCGGGCGATATTGTGCGGAAGTGGTCGGCGGCGGCGGGCGTGACGGTGTTCCGCCAGCCCAGCGGTAAAGCGAACGGCCACTACTTCGATCTTGATGGCCGGCTGGTGTCTGTTGAGCACGCGAACAGCCGGGTGATTCGCGAGGAGCACGACGGGTCGATCACGGTGCTGGCGACTCATTACGGTGACAAAGAGCTGAACAGCCCGAACGACGTGATTGTGAAGTCGGACGGGGCGATCTACTTTTCCGATCCCACTTACGGGCGGATGGAGGGTTTCGGGCTGCTGCGTGAGCAGGACCTGGACTTCCAGGGTGTGTACCGGATCGACCCGGTTTCAGGCGAACTCAGCCTGCTGGCTTCCGATTTCGGGCAGCCGAACGGTCTGACTTTTACGCTCGGTGAGAAGCAGCTGTTTATCAATGACACCGACCACGGGCATGTCCGCGTTTACGACGTCGCCGACGATGGCAGCATATCCGGTGGTGATGTGTGGGCGGTTCCCGAGGGGCCGGGCGATGGCGGCTGCGACGGGATGAAGATCGATTCGAAGGGCAATCTTTTCACCGCTGGCCCGGGTGGTATTCACGTTTACGCTCCTGACGCGACGTGCCTCGGTGTGATCGGGGTGCTAGAGGTGGCGGCGAATTTCACGTGGGGCGATGACGATTTGAGGACGCTCTACATAACTGCTTCGACTTCGCTTTACCGTATCCGGGTGGAGGTGCCGGGCCGGAGTGTTTCCTGACGTTTTTTCCGGGGACGGATTTGCTTGTTTGCTTCTGACTCTCATGGTGGGAGTTGGGGGGTGAGGGGTGGTCGCTGGTCAGGCAGTTCGCCTTCGATGGCTTTACACTGGCGTCGGCACATTCCCCCTCAACCTGACCTTCTCCCGAGGGAGAAGGAATTGATCTGCACACGAAAAATACTCAGCCAGTTGGAGAACGGAATCTATGATCACCCTTCACGTTTACCTGGTGCCTAAGGCGGGGCGGGCTGCGGAGCTGCAGGCGGCTATTCGAGATCCGTGGATATCGACGATGTCGGAGCAGCCGGGGTTCGTCCAGGCGGCGATGTTGACGCCGTTCGGGGATGAGGATTCCGACGATATCGAGGTGGTGTCGTACTGGGAGTCGGAGGAGCTGCGGCTTGAGTGGGTCGCCCGGCCGGTCCATGACCGGGTGTTCGAGCCGATCATGGAGTTGGCGGAGAGCGTTTCGCCGACGGTGAAGACGGTGGGTCACAGCTGGAACGCGTGAGGTTTTTTTTATGGGGAGTTGGTGCCTTTAGCCGTCAATCGTGCCGATGGAACTGATCCCGGTGGTGGGGGTGAGTTTAATGCGCCCAATCCCGGTTTGTACTGAAGCCGCCCTGGGAGTTGGCATCGTGAAAGTGGAGAATCGGCTAGGATTGTCGGAGGTTGCCGATCCATGCCAGTGACAGTCCACCGTTTTGACAGAGCGGCGTTGATCAATGAAATCCCGGGCTTCGAACACAAGAATTCCTGAAACGGGATCGCCAGTCCTCCGGAAGCGAGCCATCTGGTCGCGGTATTCCGACATTGGCCTACAGCGTCGTGTGATGGCGTATGCGTTCATCGGGCTCACGAGCCTGGCGGCGATCTATGCATTCGTGGCGCTGGATGCGGTGGACAAGAGCACTGACGCCATACTGCGCGAGCGCCTGAATTTGGCGACTACGGTCGCGCGGACGATCGACCAGACCATCGTCGCAAGCAAATCGCTGGTTGAACTCACTGCCAGCGATCTCGCCTCGGCCCGTTCCGAGCCGGGCGAGTTGACAGGTCACGAGATCGCCATGCTCGAGTCCCTGGGCGCGTCATTAGCGGGCGCGAATGCCGGAGTCTTTCCCGAGAGTGTGATTCTGTTTGACGGTGAAGGGCAGGCAGTGTGGGAGTCGCACCTGCGTTCCGACGGAGGGAGCGCCATTCCGACACCGGAGTTATTTGACGCCACGGCCCAGCCATCGGTCGTGGCAAGTGAACACGGCGATTCCACCCTTGCGATCGGTGCTGACATTTCCGGGGATTCGGAGCTGGCGTACCTTAGCGCCGTGATTCTTCCGTCGCACGGACTCCTGGCGGTCTCTGATCCGGCAGAGACGGCATTCGGCGAGTACCGGATGTGACCTGCCCCCCAATAACTAAACCAGGGTGAATGTTAGAAACTCTGGTTAATGAAGGGGGTAGAAATGCCAAGAA
>JASLNQ010000168.1 GCA_030745955.1 Dehalococcoidia bacterium
GGTGTCAATCCGTCAAATAAGAAGCCCGGCGGTGTGCCGGGCCTCAGTTTGTATTCAGTTGGAGCGGCGGACGAGATTCGAACTCGCGACATTCTGCTTGGAAGGCAGAAGCTCTACCACTGAGCTACCACCGCATCGCTAAGTTCAAACCTATCAGAATTATGTCCTTTCGCCCAGTACAAGCGGCGGAAGGCAGACGGTCGCCAGCTGGTGGTATTCCGGGCCTGACGGCACCACGCACGGGAAGATGCGGCAGTAACGAGTTGCCCATCCCCGCCCGAAGCTAGTCCTCCTCGAACAGAATCGGCCCGGAGCCTTCTTCTGCGTGGAAATCGGATAACTCGTCCTTACCCTGGATGCGGTAGATCTCGCTGAGCACCTGGTGCGACAGTAGCGCACCCTCCCAGCCGGGCTGTTTCTCGGTTGCGGTGATCAGCGCCGCGATGGCTTCGTCCTCGCGGTTTAGCTCATAGAGCGCCCGGCCCTTTGCGTACCACGCTTTCGACCACGGCTGGGTGTTCGCTTCCATGCTTATCGCCTTGTCGGCGTAGTAGATCGCCTCTTCGTGGAAGTCGACACTCGTAAGCGCAGTCGCCGCGGTGCCGAGGATCGACGGGTACGCCGGGTATAGCTCGGCCGTGCGGATGTACCGTTCGGCCATTTCCCGTGTGTATTGAAGTTCGCCCCAGGTCACCAGCCGTGAGACCGTTTTTGCCAGCAACATCTGGACATCCCATTCGAACGGGTCGAACTCTTCGTATTCCAGGAGCAGTTCACGCGATTTCTCGATCAATCCCACCGCCTGCACCATGTCCCCCTGCACCTGTGCCTTATCGGCTTCAATCAGGTAGGCGTTGGCCAGCCCATGGGTGAAAGACTCCCGCTCGGGGGCCTGGTCCTGGCTGTCGGCCCAGCCCTGTGCCCTTATGCTTCGCGCGGGATTATCGTACGTCGTTGCGAGTAGACGACTCGCGGACAATCGCCGGACATCCCACCCTATGAACAGGGTGAACAGGGTCGCGGTTACAACGACCGCGGCAAGCAGGGTGGAGCCGATCATCAGCTCCCTGGGGACCCTGACCGCTCTCCTGGCGGCGTCATCGGTTTCGGCTTCGGCCTCGGCGCTCCTGGCAACGATCAGTTCATAGAGCACCAATACGCCTGCCATGATGGCGAAGGTCATGGTCATGTCCGATATGCGGCCCACCCCGGTCTGCAGTTCGGCAAGCTTTCCGGCGGTGGCCGGGAGCAGCGCCAGCAGCAGCATCTGCCAGGGTTGAATTTCGGATGCGCGCGCCTTCAGTGTGCGCACGGTCCTGAATGCCGCCACCACCAGGAGAAGGCTGGCCCCCACGAGGAGCAGGAAACCGGCATAACCCTGTTCCGCGAGGATCTGGAGCGGATAGTTGTGCGCGTGGTCCACGCTATGCAGCTTGGTCTGGGGTTCGCCAACGAGCGGGAACGAATAGATCAACATGTCAGGTCCGACTCCGAACACAGGCCTTAGCACGCGGGTGGTGATCGGTTCGGGTTCGGGGACCTGCCAGGTGGTTGCCAGCTTCAGAACGCTCCGCCAGATCTGGAACCTGCCGGTGAGGCCGGCCTCGATCTCGGTCGAGTCCGATGTCGTCGGGGCCTGGAGCTGGGTGCCGATGCTGAGCGCACGCTCAAGTCCGATGTCTCCCTGCGGGGAGGGGAGGGCGATGATGAACGCCGCGATGACGGACGCGGTTATGAATACCGCAACGGCCTGCGCGACCTTCCGCAGATCGAGGACGATTACCGCCAGCACGAAGAACATAACGAGGCCGACGGCCAGGCCGACGAACGGTCCACGACCGCCGGAGAACCATATGCCGGCTATCTGCAGGCCAAGGGCGGCGACCAGGATTGCGAACCACCGCCTGTCACCGGACATCTTCAGGTATGCCATCGAAAGGGTGGCCGGGATGGCCATCACCATGTACCCGCCGAAGTTCAGGGTGTTCCCGAAGCTGGCGATCACACGGGTGCGGCCGGCGTTGTCGCCAATGGGGTCCCAGCCGAAGTGCTGGGCAATACCGTAGGCCGCGGCGACGGTGCCCGAGGCTACGAGGACGTAGACGAGCAGTTCGAGGTGCCTGCGGGACCTGAACCTGAGGGCTACCGAGAAGAAAATAACGAGCATCGAGAAGCTGTCGTAGAGGTTATAGCCGGTCCGGGCCTCGTCGCCCCCGAAGAAGCTGACGATGGGGAGCGGGGAGAGCAGGGTGGAGGCGACCTGGACGATGGCCAGGGCTCCCACGGTGACGATCGCCCACCGTGCCGGGTTCCTTCCTGCCCAGGAGTTGAGGTCCCACGAGCCGGCGATCCCGGATGACGAGTCCGGTGTGAGCGCCTGCAGTGTTATCTGCCAGATCCAGAGGATGAGGACGAGGCCCGCGAGCAGGTGGAGGGTTAGGAGCCGCGGTTCGGTAAAGACCGATGTGACACGAAAGTAGCTGAACGTCAGGGGGATCATGAACAGCGCGGCGAGTGTCAGCCAGAGGATCGCGCGGTCGATGCGGTCGCTGATCGTGACGGCGCTGGCGTTGCGGAGGTTTCTGGTTGCTCGGGCTTGCATTCGTGATCGTTGCGCTCGGATGGTGAAGCAGGATTTTAGCGAATCCCCTTCATGGAATAACGAAGCTGGAGCGTTATCGGACTGTTTGTTTTAGCCGGGTTCAGGCCTGCGGTTGGTCAGGAGCCGGGCAGGGGAGTGGGTGCTCGCTTGGGCCGAAGGGACGCTTTTCAAGGGGCGCATTCGCGCATGGTGGGTCGTACCAGTCGGGGCTGCTTTCACCTGTCACGGGCGGTAACTACGACCGTCGCCGCAATATTCGCGGCCGGTTCTCGGGCTCTTTCCAGGATTGCAGGTAGGCCCAGACCAGCATTGCACCGCCCCCGCCAATGATCGCGTAGATGGGCAGGACAGGGATCTTGTATCTCGGTGCCCTGCCGAGGAGTCCGGTGGCGATAATAAAGTAGAGAATGGCAAGCAATAAAAACAGCACGGGAAGGCTCTGTTTGTTCCGGATCAAAAGCACCAGTCCAAACCCGATAAATAAGTACTCAAATAGTAGTTTTATTACAAGTAACGGTGTGAGAAAATATTCCTTCTGGATATCCCTGAGATTTCGCACTATTCGGTCTGTGAATGTCTCGTAATTGAGCGGTGTTCCAAGCTCGGGCGGGTCCTGGTTGAAGATCACGTACAGGTACGAGCTCTTCTCCGTGCCGATGAGGAAGGAGACCATGCCCTGTACGTACAGGACCACGAAGCTCGTCGGATTGTTGAGCACATAGCTGATGGCACGGCTTTTTCCCTCAGCAGACCGGTCGAACGGGTTTTCGTCGTCGGCATACTCCTGCCACCCCAGTTCGTCGCGTGCCTCGTAGAACCCGGTACCGTCCGCCCTGGCCTTTGACCTTACGATGCTGGCGGTCAGGACGTTCCCGCTAATGGTGGAAAGCGAGTAGTGGCCGTACGCGTTGAGATTCCTGAGCTGGAACGGTGCGATAACGGCAACGAGCCCGATGACCAGCGCGCCGGCAACGGCGGTCTTGTTCCTTACCGTCCTGTTCTGCAACAGGATGATTATCACCGGTATCACGACGAAATACTGAAGCAGCGAGCGGACAATGCTCCCGAGCCCGAGCAATACTCCCATTAGCAGGAACCACCTAAAAGACTCTCGTCGCCATGCATGTATAAACACGGCGATAAAAATCACGAAAACGAAGGTGAACAGGGTCTCGGTAAACAGGAACCGCGTTGCCCATGCCGCAGCTATTGCCGAGAATGCAAACAGGCCGGCTGCTATAGTTCCCGCCCGCTGTGAATCGAATAGCGTACGCGCTACCCAAAAGATAATTGGGATCATCAGTATATTCAATACTGTTTGCACCGCGAGTACGAGCCAGATGCTGTTGTTCGAGATGGCATAGATGGCCGTGACAAAGTAGGGATAACCGAGGGTCCGGTCGGTCGCCCAGTTCGTTTCTGAAAGCGGAGTTCCGTTGAGAAACCCGGTGGCAATCGCGTGATACTGGAGACCATCGCCATCGAGGATCGTGTTGTTGATGACGTCATCGTTCCAGGGCTCACCCACAACGTAGATGGCGATCCTGGTCACGACCGTGAACACCAGGATGGCGAACAGCCCGGGGTGCGTGCGGTGCAGGTTCCGGAGCGTTTCGAATGCCGCAGCCGCCCGCTCGGCAGCCCGCTGAGTGGAGATTGTTAGCGCCACGGTGTTTTAGTTCTCATTAGGCACGCCAGTTTTTTACCACACCGGGTTGGTCGTTGGGTTTTGTCCCGACCGGTTGCACTCATCGCTATTCCCGATTGCCCCCGGCCTGGTTTGGAAGGACCGAGTACGGGCCAACTTCAGGTTTTCGGGTCGTGTTTGTCTTGTGGTTTCGGCGGTACTTCTGCAGCCGGAACGACACCATAAGCCTGAGCACGTGGTAGATGTAGGTCAGGCGCTTCGACCCGGTGAGCGGTTCGTAGTCGTCGTAGCGCTTCCAGATCGGGATCGGCATTACTTTTTCGTTCAGCTCGCCGGCGAGAAACTGCATGTTGCCATCTATGTGATAGGTCCCGGTCACTGCGCCGAGATCGACCCTCGAAAGAAACTCCCGCGAGTACATCACGAAACCGGTATGCCACTCTTTCCGGCGGTGGCCCGTGATGAAGCTCTCGAGGGCGCTGAGCAGCTTGATTACGCGGTATGTCCCGGCCGGGGTTTCCTCCTTTTCCGGGTACACGGCCTTGTCGCGGTATCCGTATACGACGCCATAGTCGGAATCGATGTACGGCTCGAATCCCGTGAGTAGCTCGGGAGGATACTGGCCGTCGCCATGCAGCATGATGACCCGCTTCACGTCAGGCGAGCTGAGCACGATCGAGTAGGCGAGCTTTTGCGACCCTGCGTAGCCCATATTCTTTTCCGGCTGCACCAGGTGAACCGGGACCGACCAGCGGTTTTCACTCCGCGCCTGCTGGACTTTTTCGACGGTGTCATCGGTGCTGCGGTTGTCGACGATCAGGATTTCTGCGTCCCGCAGAGTGCTTTCGGGAATTTCGTCGAGTACGGAGACGGGCCTGACGATCGATGGGTACCGCAACTTCCGCAGATTGAACAGTACAAGGGAGATGGGCGGGGGCAGGATCCAGCCCTGCGGAGGGTGTACCCACATTTCATCAGGTCCTCGAAGAAGCAT
>JASLNQ010000169.1 GCA_030745955.1 Dehalococcoidia bacterium
TTCGACGCGTTCAGCAAATTTCATTCGTTTGTTTCCGTTGGGCTGGGTTCTGGGTGTTTCGGGTGTTCTGGTGTTGTCACGGCCTGGTTGATGCCAGAGAGAGTCAAGGGAGTCAATCGTAAACGAGCGATGGGGATTTTGCGCTCTGGAGGGGGTTGGTTGGGGGTGCCGGGTGGGTGTTTAGCGCGTCTTGAGGAACCACCCGCACCCTGATTCTGTACGTTAGCTCTGGGCGTGCGGGGCGCACTTAATCACGCGGCACAGCTCCGTGGAGCACACCAGGGCCAGGGAGACGGGATGTGGCCTCAGTCGGGCCAGATGCCGGTGAAAACTTCTACTGCAGGTCCTTCGAGGAACGCTTCGCCGGCTTCATCCCATGAGATCCGCAACACACCGCCATCGACTACGACGTCAACTGCGTCATCGACGAGACCGTGCGCCCTGGCTGCAGTCGCCGCGGCGGTGCTGCCGGTGCCGGATGACAACGTTTCTCCGGCTCCCCGTTCAAATATTCGAGCACGGATCCTTGACCGGTCGATCACGTTCACGATCTCGAAGTTGATCCGGTTTGGGAACAGTTCGTGGTTTTCGACACTCGGTCCGATCTCGACCAGCGGAAAGTCTTCAACCGGTTCATCCATGATCACGACCGCGTGTGGATTTCCGACCGCCAGGCAGGTGATCCTGAGTTCGCGCCCGCCGGCCTCGATCGGGTAGTCCCTGACGACGTCGAGGTCGCCGGTTCGGGCTGTGTCGACGGGAATGTCGGCCGGAGTGAAAGTCGGCACGCCCATGGCGACCTTTGCCGCGACCATTTTTTCGTCTTCCAGGGTCGGCCACACGGTGCGGATACCACCGCCAGTTTCAACTGTGAGAACACCTGCTTGCGGCAGGGCGATTTTTCGGTCGATCACGAACTTGGAGAAGAGCCTGATCCCGTTGCCGCTCATCTCGGCCTCCGAGCCGTCGGGGTTGTAGACCCGCATGCGGACCTGGGCGAGGTCGGATTCCTGGACGAGGACGATGCCGTCGGACCCGACGCCGAACGCTAGCCGGCTCATCACTGCGGAAAGCGTTCTCCAGTCACGGTGGACGCCGCGACCGTCGATGGCGATGTAGTCGTTGCCTGCGCCTTGCAGTTTTGCGAACTCTACGGTCATTGTTCTGTTGTTACTCCCGGGGAGGCGTGAATAGGTGTATCCGATTTTACTGTCTCAAAAACCTCTCACGCCGTGAAGGCAGAGCCACATGCGCATTCCCCCCTCAATCTAACCTTCTCCCCGGGGAGAAGGAATGACGGGTCCCAGGGAGCAGCTTGTCCGGGGGAGGGAGCGAGACATAGGTGGACGCACTGTTCGCCTGGAGTTTGGTGTGGTGTATTGATTATTTCATTCTGGAGATACGTCGAATTACTGGTCGGTTGATCTCCACGCTTTTGCCGTTTCGACGATCTTTTTCACCTGTTCTCTGGTGTCTCCGGTCATGTCGAACCAGTGGATTCTCGGATCATCCCGTTTGAACCAGGTGTTCTGGTGGCGGATCAGTCGATTGGTGGCAACCGCTGTTTGCCGGACAGCTTCTTCGAGGTTGATAGAGCCGGAGAGATGCCGGGTCATCTGCCGGTACCCGATCCCGCTCATAGCCCGGTCTTCCGCCGAGTGCCCGTCAGACAGCAACGATTTGACCTCCCGCTGCCAACCGTTTTCGAGCATCGTGTCAAGCCGGTCCACTACTCGCTGGTGTAAAGCGGAGCGCTCGACGGTCAGACCGATCAGCATCGTGTCGTACGGCGGTTCTTCGGATTTTTTTCGCGTTGGTGTTGATGAATTCGACCGGACCCGCTCGATAGCGCGGACCACCCGCCTCGGGTTCAGCAGGTCGGTTTCGGCGGCTACCCCGGGTGCGATCGATGTCAACTCGTTGGCAAGCGAATGTACGCCCTCCTCCAGCAACCGTTTTTCCAGGTCGGCGCGCAGTGCTGGGTCAGGTTCGATTTCGGGTACTTCCCAGCCCTCGATAAGCGCCCAGATGTACTGGCCGGAGCCACCGACCAGGACAGGCAGCTTCCCCCGGTCGTGGATTTCGTTGACCACGGCGCGGGCACGGGCGAGGTATTCGGCGAGACTGAATTGTTCATCGGGATTCAGGATGTCGAAGAGGTGGTGCGGCACACCCCGCATTTCGGTTTCAGATGGTTTTGCGGTGGCGACATCCATCCCGCGATAAAACAGGCGGGAATCGGCGTTCACCACCTCGCCGTTCAGGACGCGCGCCAGTTCGACTCCGACGGCCGTCTTGCCGGTGGCAGTTGCTCCTACGACGGCCAGGAGGCCGGATTTTGACAGGTTGTTCACATCGGTCGCCAGTTCAGACTTTGCCGTTCAGAGTCGCCGGGCAGCGCGACCCCGCCCCAGGTCCCTCCACTCCGGTCGGGAATCAGGCCGACCCTGCCGTTACTATCAGTTTCGAGAATTCATCGGCGTCCAGGCTTGCACCCCCCACCAGGGCGCCGTCGATATCAGGCTGCGCCATGAGTTCATCGATATTCCCGGAATTGACGCTGCCGCCGTAGAGCACCCGGATCGTGTCGGCAACGCCCTGCCCCGCGCCATCTGGCGCAAGTTTTCGAACCACTTCACGGCATATGGCGGTCATTTCCTGCGCCTGTTCGGAGGTCGCGGCCTCCCCGGTCCCGATAGCCCAGACAGGTTCGTAGGCGACGATCAGCGATTCCCAGGCCGCGAATCCGGCGAGACTCGATTCAAGTTGGGCGGCGACGAACGCCCCGGCGTTCCCGGCCTGCCGGATTTCGAGGTTTTCACCGACACAGAGAATTGGCACCAGGCCCGCTGTAGCGGCTGCGGTGGCCTTTGCAGCTACGTTGGCCGAGGTTTCGTTGTACATCGCACGCCGCTCGGAGTGTCCGACGATCACATGACTCACGAGACCGGTTAGCATCTCTGTCGAAATCTCGCCGGTGAACGCCCCGTTCTCGTTTTCGCTGACATTCTGTGCGCCAACACGGACTGTAGTGCCATTGAGCAGGTCGGATATGCCGGCCAGGGCGACAAACGGCGGGCACACGATCTTCTCGACCCCGGTTACGGCTTCGCATTGCTCGAGAATCCCGCGGGCGAGCTCGAGTCCCGACTCGACATCGGTATTCATTTTCCAGTTGCCGGCAATCACCGGTGTCCTATCTGTCATGTGGGGAATCCTGTATGTGGTTTCAGTTTGTGGGATCGTGTACTTGTGGCCAATTCGCTATCGGACTATTCGGCATCGTCGAGGGCAGCCACGCCTGGGAGCAACTTTCCTTCGAGAAACTCCAGCGACGCCCCGCCGCCGGTCGATACGTGAGTCACCTGGTCGGCGAGGCCCAGTGAACCAATGACTTCGGCCGTGGAACCTCCGCCAATGACAGACGTGGCCCGGGTGTTGGCCGCAATCGCACGGGCGACGGCGTGTGAACCGTTTGCGAACGCTGACCATTCGAAGACGCCCATCGGGCCGTTCCAGATCAGCGTGCTGGCTCTTGCGACGACTCCTGAGAACATTTTTGACGTTTCGGGACCGATATCGAGGATCAGCCCGGTCGGCGAGACCTGGGAAGCGTCACACACGGTCGGTGGTGAGTTCTCGTTGAATTCGGGTGCCGTGACCACGTCGGTTGGGATGACGATTTCTGCGTTCCCGCCGTTTAACAGGTTCGTTGCAGCCGCGACATCTTCGTCGGTGACGACCGCTGCTCCACCCGATTTACCCTGCGCCACGTAGAAAGCCGCCACCATTCCCCCGCCAACGAGGACCGTGTCAACCTTCTCTGCGAGGTGCATCAGGACCTGGATCTTGTCGGCGACTTTTGCCCCACCGACGACGGCAATAGCCGGGCTGTCGGCGCTATCCATGACCTTTCCGAGCATTTCCAACTCGCGCTCCATCAACAGACCGGCGACTGCGGGCAGATGGTCCGCCACCCCGGCGGTCGAGGCGTGGGCGCGGTGGGCGGCCCCGAAGGCATCGTTCACATAAACATCGGCAAGAGCGGCGAGGTGTTGTGAAAACTCGGCTTCGTTTGCTTCTTCACCGGGATCGAACCTGAGGTTCTCCAGCAGGGTGATTTCACCACCTGCAAGTTCGGAAACGACCTGGCCGGGCTGTTCTCCACCCGGGCCACCGGCATCTCGAACGGCAGTACCGAGCAGCTCGGACAGCCGGACCCGGACCGGTGCAAGCCGCATTTCCTCAACCACCTGCCCTTTCGGTCGCCCGAAATGCGAGCAGACGACGATTTTTGCACCGGCGTCCCTCAGAAGGTTCAATGTGGGGAGCGCGGCACGGATCCGGGAGTCGTCGGTTATCGCTCCATCCCGCACGGGCACGTTGAAGTCGACCCTGACCAGGACGGTCCTGCCCGTCGTGCCGGTATCCCTGACAGATCGTTTGTTCATCCGCTGTTCACCTGGAGTGCGTGAATGTCCCCGATTCAGCCGACAATCAACTTCGCACTCTCGGCGAGGTTGTTTTTTTGCGCGGTGCTGAAGGGGGTAGATTCCAGGGCCGATACCGCCTCGGCGACGAGTTCGGCGACCTGTTTTTCGGCATACGATTTGCTGCCTGTCTCATCCAGTATCGAAGTGATTTCGTCGATGTCAGCGGGGTCGAGTACCCGCTTCATAAAAATCTCGCCGAGACGCCGTCGCACCGTTGGTGTTCCGTTCTCGATTGCGTGGGCCGTCGCCAGCGACTTCTTCTTCGACTGGAGCCTTCCCCGTTGGACCTCGTCCCGCCCCGCGTCCCCTACCGGCCAGAGTGCCATCAGGTCGATGTTCAGTCCCTGTGCCGTGCCAACTGCAGTGCCATATCGGGCCAGGGCGTCGAGTACCGGTTCATCTGCCCCGGCTGCGATTCCGCCGAGTCTTGCGGTAGCGCCGAATAGCGCACCGCGTTTGCTGGCAACGTTCATGATTTCCCTGACGCCCACTGCGGCCCGCTCCTGGAACGAAATGTCGAGGTATTCACCCTCGCACACTTCGAGCGTGGCGTTGTCGAGTGCCTCCAGCGCCATCGAGATTCTTCGGGGGTTCGATATCGGGCCATCTGCCTTCCGCTGTTCGAAGATCGAAATCCGGGCCATGGCGTGGATTCCATCGCCAGCGTTGATCGCCTGCGCCGGACCCCACGACCACCAGATCGTCGGGCGGTTGTTGCGCTCGGTGTTGGCGTTCTGGAC
>JASLNQ010000016.1 GCA_030745955.1 Dehalococcoidia bacterium
GACCATCAGCTCGAACGACTCGATCGGCTTCACAGACGGCAACTCAGGCAACGGCGGCAGCGCCAGCGGCCTGACATCCACAGACACCCTCGTGGTCAAGAGCACGAGGTTCGTGATTGAACTTACGCCACAGCTCGGTGCGCCGCTTACGATTCAGCGTGCCATCCCGCCCGGCCTTCGGTACGTAATGAACCTGAACTAACCGAACAGGCTCCTTACGGAAAACCTTATGTAGTGCATCTGGATGGGTCCCGGCCGGATCTCCTCCAGACCGCAGGCCAACTTCAGGCCAGCCGAACAGCGCATCAGGCTTTCCCCCCTCAGTAGGCGCTGAGCGGGTGGCCCGAAGACGCAAGTGCCCTCCTCCCCGGCAGGAGGGCACTTGCGCGTCTGCGGTTAACGCGTTGCGGCGCCCGGTGTCCACGAACGAGAGAGCCTGGGCTCCGCCAAACCAGGGCAACGGGTGCTTGCTAAGTGAGGTTTTCCTCCCTACCTGGCAGGGAGGGAGTTAGAGGGTGGGTCGCGATTCGTGAGGGGTGTGATCCACGCGTCTCTGGGAACCACCCACACCCGCGCCCGGAGGGCACCCGTCTCCCTCACAGGTAGAGGGGATGAAACCTATTGCCGCTTGCTTTTTACGTAGTCGATGATGGCGGCCAGGCCATCCGGCGGCGCTCCCAGTCTGATCGCTTCCGCGATGTCCTGGTTAGACTTTTCATCTTCGCCAATTGCCGCATGTGCGACCGCGCGATTCCCGTGCATATCGGACACGCCGGGATCAAGGTCGATCGCCCTTGTAAAGTTGGTAATTGCCTGCTCGAAGTCGCCCATCGAAAGATAGGCGGTGCCCAGGTTGAACTGGATTTCAGGGTTGTCGGGTTCCAGCCATGCCGCCTCCTCAAAGTCGGCCGCCGCCTTATCGGGAATTCCCAGCTGGGCCGATTTCAGGCCGCGCCGAAAGAACTCCGCAGCCGTTTTGGGTGGGAAGTCGATTTCCGACCGGCTGATTTCACCCGGCGTTTCATCTGAACTCGGCAAATCAGAGCGCTCCGTGGTGTCGTACGCTATCCATAATCGTTGCCGTGCCCAATGTTATCCGGCACTCCAACGAACTTCATGGTAGAAATATCGCCCCGGCAACTTCCCGGTATTACCCTGACACCGGATCCAATCCTTGCCGGCAGATTGGTTCGAAGGTCACACGAGGGAACAAATGAAAATCGCCCTTATCGGTCAATCAGCATTCGGAAAGTCAGTGCTGGAAGCGCTCGTGGAGACAGGCGAAGACGATATCGTCGGGGTATTTGCGCCGCCACGTCGGCCCGCACGCGATGGAGGCGAAGAGGGACCGCCTGACCCCATCGCCAGCGCTGCGGTCGAACTGGGCATTCCTGTTTTCGAGTTCAAGCGCCTGCGTGACCGGGAAGCCGTCGATCAGTTCGTATCACTTGGCCCTGAACTGTGTGTGATGGCATTCGTTACCGACATCGTGCCGATGGAAATGATCAACGCGCCATCGCTCGGGACCATCCAGTACCACCCGTCCTTGCTCCCGCTCCACCGCGGCCCCAGCTCGATCAACTGGCCGATAATCTGCGGCGAAACGAAGACAGGACTCACGATTTTCTGGCCGGATGAGGGACTCGACACGGGCCCGGTGCTCATGCAGAAGCACGTAGCAATCGGAGCCAGCGAGACACTTGGCAGCCTTTACTTCAACAAGCTGTATCCACTTGGTGTCGAAGCGATGGTCGAATCGGTCGATCTCGTTCGTGCGGGGAACGCACAACGAATCGTCCAGGACGAATCGAAGGCCACCTACGAGGGCTGGTGCAAAGCCGGGGACGTCGCCGTCGACTGGAACGCCCCGGTAAACACCGTTTTCAACATGATCCGTGGCGGCGATCCCCAGCCGGGAGCCAACACAACGTTCAACGGAACGAGGTTGTCGTTGTACGACGCCTCCCTTGCAGCGGTTGAGGCACGGGGGGGATCGGCAGGCAGTGGCGAGACCGGGTCGGGGCGCGTGCTTTCGATCGGCGAAGCGGGAGTCGAGGTCTCAGCGGATGGCGGTTCCGTCATCGTGGGCCGCGTAAGGGCGGCGGGTGGCAGGAAGATCGGCGCGGCAGAGTGGGCTGAATCAGTGGGCCTGAAAGTCGGCGAGCAAATCGGCGGTTAGCCCTCCGCCGTTTGCTCCGTCAGTCGGAAATCCCGAGAAACCCGGTAATCAGTTCGTTCACCCGGTCGGGATTGTCGAGGAGCGGCACGTGCGCTGAATTGTCAATCGCGTGCAGGGTGGCGTTCGGTGCCAGTTCCGCCAGCCGGTAGCCGTGCTCGATCGGGAACATCTTGTCGTGTGCGCCCCAAATCGCCAGTATCGGCGTCGTGATCGATCTTAACTCTCCATCCGTAAATATCGATTTCTGACCGCTCAATGTAGTGATGACGAACAGGCTCGACCGCATCGCCCCCGCGTGCCCCTTCATCAGCGTCACGTCGTAGGCGTACTGCTTGTACACCTCCGCGTCCTCGAATTCGGCATTCACAACCTCCAGTTTTTTGAACAGGTTGTCCTGTCCCCACCGGTTCGGCCTCACGATTAGCTTTCTAACCAGCGGGAGGGTTGCGAGCCGAAATATTAGCGGGAACTCCCTGCCCAGTCCTGCGGAGTCGATTACGACCAGCCTGTTGATGCGCTCCGGGCTTGCAAGTGCCATTGCCAGCGCCATCTGCCCGCCCAACGACAGCGCCACGACATCGGCCGCCTCTATGCCGAGTGCATCCATGAAGCCGGTGATGTACTGCAAAGTCAACTCGGGGAACGGCGCTTTGTACGGAACCTGGCTTGAGAGCCCAAAAACCGGATGGTCGGGCGCGATGACCCGACGGGTCCGCGACAGGACCTCGATCTGCCTGAACCAGATAGCGGAGCCTGCGCCCCCGCCGTGCAGCAGGATCACGGGGGGGCCTTCGCCATAGTCGAGGTAGTGAATTCGCCGGCCGTCAAGAGCCAGGAAACTGCCCCGGTACTCCAGCCCGGCCCGTTCGAGCAGCGCCGACATGCTCGCGAAGACCTGGCGCTCGATCGAATCGAGCTCGGGACCTGTATTCATACTTTCCGGGTCTATTTTCGTGACCAATTATTGTTACCGGGGCCGGTGAAGGCCTGATTTTTCAAACTGGGCCGGAGTATAAACAACAGATTCGACCTACAATCGTCAGTACACGATGAATCAGCAACCCGACACAACCACAACGGATGACGCCCGGACGGACGCCACCCCCACTGACGCGACTTCGCTCAGCGGAGAAGCGCGTATCGAATCGAGCCTTCAGCGCCAGGCCTGGGAATTGCTGGAGTTCACGAAGGTACGGGAACTGCTGGCCGGGCGGACACGTTTCTTCATGTCGCGGGAGATGGCGCTGGATGCCGAACCGCTGGTCCACCTGGAAGACGTGGAACGGCTGCAGGACGAGACCGACCAGGCGGTGCTGATGCTCTCGACCGTGGGAGACATCGGGCTCGCCGGGGCACGCGACCCACGCGACCTTCTCCGCCGTGCCGCTATCGACGGAGTCTTGAACGGTGAAGAAATCGTTTCGGTCCTGTACCTGCTCGACTCCATCTGGACCGCGCGGAACACCGTGACCTCGATGAAGGGCAGGGCCCCGCTGCTGGAGGGCATCGCCGCCGACATTCCCGATCTGCGGGAACTGGGTGAGGAGATATTTAAGTCGATATCGGACCGCGGCGAGGTACTCGACTCGGCATCACCGAAACTGGCCCGCCTCCGGGCGAATGTGAGCAAGACCTTCCAGCGGGTGATGCGGGCAATGGAGCGCATTGCGAACAGCAGGGACGTGAGGACCTCGTTACAGTCAGGGGCGATCGCAACCCGCGGCGACAGGCTCGTGCTCGAGGTGCGGTCCGATGCCCGGGAGTCGGTGCCGGGAATCGTGCACGACGTGTCGGGCAGCGGGTCGACGCTGTTTGTTGAGCCATTCAAGGCAGTCGACCTCTGCAACACGTGGCGGGAGACTGCCGCCGAAGCGCGGAGGGAAGAAGAGCGTATTCTCCGCCGGGTCTCACGGCTTATCGGCGATCGCGAGACCGAGGCGCTGGTAGCGGTGGAAGCTACGGCTGCGCTCGACTACATAACGGCGCGGGCCCGGCTTTCGATCTCGATGAAGTCACGAAGAGTCGAGACGATGCCGCCTGGCTCCGACAACGTCGTCAATTTTGTCGCGGCACGCCACCCCATTCTCGGTAACGATGCCGTGCCAATCACGATCAACATCGGCCCGGGCTTCCGCGGACTTGTAATCACCGGCCCGAACACTGGCGGCAAGACCGTCGCAATCAAGACGATCGGCCTGTTTGCGCTAATGCACCAGTCGGGCCTCCAACTGCCGGTCGACGATGGTGCGATTGCGATCTTCGATGCGGTCTACGCAGATATCGGGGACGCGCAGTCGATCGAACGCTCGGTGTCTACGTTTTCGTCCCACATGGGGCGAGTGATCGAGATTTTGCTCGAGGCAACAGCAAACTCGCTGATCCTGCTCGACGAACTCGGCACCGGCACCGACCCGGAGGAGGGTTCGGCGCTGGCGAGGGCGGTGTTGTCACACGCAGCGGCCAACGATATGCCGATCGCAATCACGTCGCACTATCGGACAGTTGCCGAATTTGCGGCCGGCTCGGACGACCTTGCGAACGCCTCTGTCGAGCTGAATCCCGAAACCATGCAGCCTACCTACCAGCTGCTTATGGGCATACCCGGCCGCAGCTACGCGATCCACGTCGCCCGGAACCTCGGTATGCCCGATGATGTTCTCGAAGATGCCCAGTCGATGATGGACCCGGGCCGGGCAGATGCTGAGAGCATCCTGCACCAGCTCCAGCGCGAGCGGGAGGAGGTCAGGCGGATCAGGGAGGAGGCTGAGGTGGCGATGACCGAGGCCGAGACCGCCCGGCGCGACCTCCAGGGCAAGCTCAGCAACGTGACGCGAGCCCAGGAAGACATGATCGAAAGGTCGCGAATGGAGCTCCGTCGTGAGGCCGAAGAGGTGCGCAGGAGCCTTCGCCGAATTGTCAGCAAGGCGCGTGACGAAAAGGACCTCGCCACCGCCCAGCGGGCGATCGGGCGAATCCGCAATCAATTCTCAGATCCTACCTGGCTGCCCGTCGCACCGCCCCAGGAAGCCGAAAAATCCGGCGAAACCGGGGCCGACCCGGTCCGGGACCGGGCACTTGAGGCCGGTGACCATGTTGAAATCAAGGGCTTGAATGTGAATGCGGAAGTTGTTGGCGTATCAGCCGATGGCACAGTGGAACTGAAGATGGGCAACGCCCGGATTGAGTTGAACAAGCGGCAGCTCCGGCGAATAGAAAGTCCAGAAAAATCGGTTAATAAACCGAAGCGCAAGGTCGTCGATAGGCCCAAGGTGGCAATCGATGCTCCCGAACCCGGTGAGGTAGGTGGTGAACTGGATATCCGGGGTACCCGGGTTCATGAAGTTCAGGAACTGGTGCAGCAGTTCGTGGATAACGCCTCGTTACAGGGCCTGACGAGCGTTCGGATCATTCATGGCGCCGGGACGGGAGCGCTGAGGGAGACGACCCGGGAGCTCCTTGCGAAACACCCGCTCGTTGCATCGTTCAGCGCAGCCCCGCATGATCGAGGCGGCAACGGGGCAACTGTGATCGACCTGGGTTAGCGGGTAAATCGGGTCGTGGGTCTCGATCTGAGCCCGACGCGTCGGTGCGGCCACTCCCACGCCCACGGCCACCGCACCCGTTCACGCCCTCGGATTTCGCCATTCGGGGTACGCCTCGTCCAGCTGGAGGCTTCGCAGATAACGCCGAATTGTGTCGAACGCCGATACGAGACTCGCGGGCTGGTTCGCCGGCGACTCCCGCGACACCGAACCCAGGTGCTCTGCAAGGAACAGCGCCTCGGCCTTCGACAATGGTTCGTACTCGCGGTGCCGCTCCAGGAGCGGATACTCGACCCCGGCCGATGACAAACGGGCGAAAGCCCGCGCCGCCGAGAGATCGCGCCGATCATGTGCCGGCGCACCGTCCGGACCCGTCCTCGGCCGTCTTATCAGCCCCACTACGATGAGATTGCCATAAAGATCGTCGTCCAGTCCGCTCTGTTCAATAAATTCGGCAACCGGAATTGGCCCGGACACCGGCTGGGTCGATTGGGAAGCGTCTGGCCCCGTGGTCTCCGGCGACGGCATAACGGCCGCCAGGGGCGAATCCGGATCGCCGTTAACGACCTGTGCAATGCCCTTGAGATTGAGCCCGGCCGCCTGCAACTCCCTGATCTTCCGGATCAGGCCCTCAAAGTGAGCCGGATACAGGGCCCGGGTACGGCTCGTTTTTCTCGGCGGCGGCAAAACACCGATTCGAACGTAATAGTTGATAGTTGCCGTCGTAACGCCCGTGCGCCGGGAAAGCTCACCTACCGACAGACTGGAGTCTCTCCCCCCCGGATTTACCGGGTTGGCCGGGTTGTGTGAACTGGTCATGGAATTGCTAAAACAGTGAAATCCGTCGCAAAGCCGCAGGCGTAGTTACTGGCAGGGAGCGAGCTCATCAGACTGGAACCGTGCACCGGATTGATGGCTCGCTTTCTTTTTTCCCGTCGTTCCGTTTTTACTTTCCGGGTTGTATACAGGGTGAAGGGTATCTGACCTCTGGGCAACGCCCACGCCTGCGGCAACGCCCCTCGCGGCTACTCCCAGCGGAACATCCGTGTCGCAATCACAAACGTGATCACGATCCACACCGCGAGTCCAAGCAGCTCGCTGCCAAGCGTGGTTAGCGCGGCGCCCTCGACCGTGATCGCACGCATTCCGTCTGCGAGATAGGTCAACGGCAGGTACTGCGACCACCTTGTCAGCCATTCAGGCATGACCGAGAGCGGGAAAAACACTCCAGAGAGGAACATCATGGGCATTGAAATGATGTTCGCCACCGGTGCCGCGGTCTCCTCGGTTTTCGCCCAGCCCGAAACGGCCAGGCCAATCGCGATGAACAGCGAACCACCGAGCAGCGCCATGATCGTCAGGTCGAACCATGCCCCTGCTCTTCCGCCGCCGACAGTTACGCCCAACACCAGCGCCCCCACAATCACCAGCACGTAGGTCTGGAGCACCACTACGATCGCCTTGGTCGTGAGCTGGCCCGCAAGGAAATGAGAGGCACCGATCGGGGTCGCCTTGAGTCGGCGCAACACACCCTGCGACTTGAACCGGACCAGCGTGAACACAACCGTGAACAGGCCGGTCTGCATGATCGCCATTGCCGCAATGCCCGGAATCAACCAGCCCTTGAAACCCTGCCCCTGGCCTTCGATAAGCGACTCGGAAATCCCGATCGCGTTCTCAACCCTGTACTCCGACGGGACCTGCGCGACCTCTTTGAACAGCGCGTCGGTCACCTGCCCGAGCACGGTTGAAACGACCATCCGTTCCTGCGCATAGCGCTCGTCGTAGGTAACAACGAGTTCTGCAAACTCGCCGGGAACACCAAAGTTTTCAGGTATCTCGATTGTGGCGCGGGTTCCACCGAACTCCAGTTCGTGGGTCACCTCGTCGAGAGTCCCCGTAAAAACGTTCAGGACCTCTTCGCCTTCAGTACCGCTGAGCGCCTGGATCAGACCACGTGAAGCATCGTTCTGCGCCGCGTCGTGGATACCGACGTCAGGCGAGTTGAACCCCTCGAAGTTCATGATGCCGAATATCAGCATGATCAACAGCGGGAAGAAAAGCGCCCAGAACAGGGCCTGCCTGTTCCGGAAGTACATTTTGAGGGAAGCGACCGTGAGTGCTATGTACAGTTTCATCAGGGTGAGTCCGGGAGGTCAGTCTCGAAGGTCGTGGCCGGTCAGGTTCAAGAACACATCGTCGAGCGTCGCCTCGCGCACTCGCTTCTCCGACTTGAAACCCGTCTCAAGCAACTGGTCGATCAGGTTGTCGGGAGTATCGAGCGCGATGATCTTCCCGTCCTCGACCACCGCCACACGGTCGCACAGCTCCTCGGCCTCCTCCATGTAGTGGGTGGTCAGCAAAATCGTCGAGCCGTCTTCCCTGATCTTGTTGACCAGCGCCCAGACCTGTCGCCGGGCCTGCGGGTCGAGACCCGTTGTCGGCTCATCGAGGAACAACACGACCGGGTCGTTCACCAGGGCGACCGCAATCGAAAGTCGCTGCTTCTGTCCACCCGACAGCTGGGCGTACTTCCCGTTCTTACGCCCCTCCAGCCCGACGCGTGTCAGCACCTCGACAGGATCGACTTTCGCCTCGTACAACCGGGCGTATAGTTCGACGATCTCGCTGAGCTTCAGGTTGTCGAAGAATGCGTTCTGCTGGAGCTGGACACCAATCATCGATTTCACCGCCCGCGGATCCTCTTTCACGTTGATGCCGTTGATAACCGCTTCGCCGGAGTCGGCGTCCCGCATCCCTTCCAGGATCTCGACGGTCGTCGTTTTACCGGCACCGTTCGGTCCCAGCATGCCAAAGACCTCGCCGCGCCTGACCTCAAACGAAATGCCGTCGACGGCCCTGATCTCCTCGTATCGCTTGTAGAGGTCCCTCGCAACGATCACCGGATCGTCTGCCTGATTACTCTGATTCGTGGTGATGAGAGTGCCTCGTGTTGTCGGTCACAGCGTCGCGCGAACGCTCTGAAGCTCGCGCGCCATTCCTGTTGAACTGCGGTCCGGACAGGTTAGAATCTGCGCCTGCCCACCGGGATTTGACTGCACACCAGTCTATTTGAAATACCCGCTGCCCCACAGACAAAAGGATGCCGACTTGGCCATTGAATACGTGAACTTCGGTACTGCAGGCGTAAAAGTGTCTCGCATGGCCCTTGGACTCGGGTTCCGGGGGCAGTTCGATCGCGCTGAAGCCGAGAAAGTAATACATCGCGCCTTCGACGCCGGAATCAACCTGATCGACTGTGCCAACGTCTACGGATTCATGGACGACCGCCGAAATATCGGTAGCTCCGAACAGGTGCTCGGGAAGGCGCTGAAAGGCCGACGCGACGACGTGGTGGTCACGTCGAAGGTATTCAGCCCAATCGGCGACGGACCCAACGACCAGGGCGCGTCCCGCTATCACATCATGCGCGAGGTCGAGCGCTCACTGGGCCGACTCGATACGGACCACATCGATGTCTACATCTTCCATGGCGTTAGCGACATGTCGCTCTTTGAAGAGCAGTTTCGTACGATGGAAACCCTGGTCCAGCACGGGAAAATACGCTACGTCGGGGTCAGCAATTTCCAGGCCTGGCAGGTGATGCAGGCACTCCGGGTGCAGGAACGGATCAACGCACAGCCATTGATCGCCGTGCAGAACCCTTACTCACTCATGAACCGGACCCAGGAAGACGAACTGTTCCCGATGGTCCGTGAAACCGGCGTCGGAGTGATGGCCTACAGTCCGCTTGGGGTCGGCCTGCTGAGTGGTACGTACCGGCCAAACGAAGTACCCGACGACAGCACGCTTTGGGGCTCACGCCGACAGGGCCAGATCAACACGTACATGCAGGGTCGGGCGGCGAAGGTCATTGCCACGGTCGAGGAAGTGGCTGGCGAAATCGGGGCAACGATGCCGCAGGTTGCGATGGCGTGGGTAATGTCGCACCGGGAGGTCACAGTTGCCATTTCGGGCGCGGATACCGTGGATCAAATCGCCGATGTATCAGGTGCCCTCGAACTCACACTCCCCGACGAAGCGATCGCAATGCTCAACGAAGCGTCAAGCGGGATGCGTGCCGTGCTCGACGGCTCGCCCGAAGACGTTGACAACGAGGAACAGTCGGGTTAAATCGTCGTCTCCACATTCACCGGGCGACAGATAGACGAAAAGAGATTTCGAAATGAAAGTATTGCTTGTGGGCGGCTCTGGAATGGTCGGCACGTTCATCACGCCCTACCTGGAAGAGCACCACGACCTGCGGGTCCTCGACCTCGCCGAGCCCCGCCACAGAGGCGTCGAGTTCGTAAAGGGATCGGTAACCGACCCGGCTGCGATCGAAAAAGCGGTTGCCGGCGTCGATGCTTTCATCTGGCTGGTCATGCAGAGCCCACAGGGCGGCGCTATCACCGACCAGGACGTGAAGGTCATTCGTGAGAACTACGAAGTCAACTGCCTCGGGCTCCACACGTTCCTCTGGCTGGCACAGGGTGCGGGACTGATGCGCGGCGTCTACACCAGCTCGATGAGCGTCCACTACCGAAGGCGCGACTACTACCGGGCCGAGGAAGAGGTCCCGCTCGACACCCCCAGCGCCTACGGGCTGAGCAAGGGCTTTGGCGAGGGAATCTGCCGGTACTTCGCGTCGTGGTTCGACATGAACCTCATCGCCCTCCGCATCACCGGCCCCCGGACCCGCGAGGACTACACCGAGGACCGGCGCAATCCCATCGTCAGGACCAATCGCGACGACGGGTCGAAACACCTTTACGTAACAGACGAAGCCGACCTCGCACGGGCTTACCTGGCCGCTCTTGAGAATGTGCAGATCGGCCATGGCCGGTTCGATCCGATTTTCATTGCGGGAGACGAGAACGAAACGGAGCACAACCTGTCGAAGGCGCGTCGGCTGCTCGGCTGGACACCCCGGTCACATCTCGAGGTCGAGCTCTAATGCGAATTGCGGTGATTGGCAGCGGTAGCGTTGGCACCGGGCTGGCAAGGGCATGGTCGGCGCTGGGTTACTCGGTCGTGATCGGTTCGCGCTCGCCCGACTCCGAGCGGGTCCGGAAGCTGGTTGCGGAAATCGGCGGCGGAGTTGGGGCCGCATCGCTATCCGATTCGATAGTGGATGCCGACGTGATCGTGCTCGCGGTCCCGTGGAGCGCGACCGAAACCTCGATAACCAACATGGGCGATCTTTTCGGGCGTGTTGTGATCGACGCAACGAACCCGTTCGCACACGGCCTGAACCTCGATATCGGTCACACGACTTCGGGCGGCGAGCAGGTAGCTGAATGGGTGGCCGGAGCGAGCGTCGTCAAAGCCCTGAACATCGTCGACGCCCGTTTACTCGACGGCAAGATGCTCGACGACCGCACGGTCTCGATACCGATCGCTGGTGATGACCAGGGCGCGAAAAAACTCGCCACAGAGCTGATTTCCGAACTCGGCTTCGACGTGGTCGACGCTGGTCCCCTCGAAAACTCTCGGCTCCTGGAACCACTCGCCCTCCTGATGATCCGCCTCTCGATGAAAAAGACACTCGGTAACGAAATCGGCTTCCGGGTGCTGCGCGACTAGTACCGCACACGCCAGGCGACCACTGCTGAAAGCACTCTCGCGGCTGCCATGCCCAGGAAAACGACCTCCCACGGCGCACCCGCCGTGTCGAGAACCAGCGCGAAGACGATCGCCTGGGCACCTGCATAGACGTAGCCGTGGCCATCAAGCACACCCGAGGCAGTCGCCGCGTATCGGGCTCCAGCCATGTCGACCACCAGCGTCGAAGTCATCGACAGACTCATCGCAAACGCCCCGACGAACAACAGCCCGGCACCCGCATAGACACTCGTCGCCGGCACAATCGCCAATCCAACGAGCGCAGCGGCCGAGATAATCGCCGAGACAGCGATCATCGGGCTACGCCGGCCCCCGAGCAGCACGTCCGATATCCAGCCAGAGACCAACGGCGCCGTGAGATACCCGACCGGAATGGCAATCGTCACCAGCGCCGTCGTTTCGATCGATAGTCCTGCTTCTTCGAAATAGTAGAGTGGTGCCCACGTGGTGAGACCGTACCGGACTACATTCTCCAGCCCCTTGACGTGCGAAGTCGCAACGAACCGCCAGTTGGTGAACAGAACCCGGTATGCAGTGAACGGCCCTTCTCTACCAGCCGTCTCAAATTCAACGGCGTCACCGACCGTCCCGTCACCCGTAACCTCCCCGCCAACATGCGAAACCGAATCCAGCTCGGAACCCGGTCCCGCCACCAGCACAGCTTCACCAGCCTCCCGTCCGCCAACCGTCGTACCTGATTGACCGAGGTCCTCCAGCCCGACGTCGGAGGGCCGGTCTCGAACCATGAAGAACACCGCCACTGCAGCAGGAATCATCAACAGAGGTGGATACCTGAACGCCGCCCGCCAGCCGAACTCCGCGACAGTCCAGCCGGTAACCAGCCACATCAGCAGCATCGAAGAACCCGCAGCAACGCCCACTACGCCCATCACCCGTCCACGATGATCCCGCCCCCACCACTGCGCCAGCATCCCGATCCCCGGCGACCAGGCGGTTGCGTTGGCAAATCCGTTCAGCCCCCAGGGAATTGCGATCGCCCACAGGCTCGATCCGAAACTCGTAACCCAGTTAAGCGCCACCGAAGCCAGCGTTCCCACCAGCAGCCAGAACCTGTACCCGTAGACCTCGGCGATCCGCCCATGTGTGAAGTCACCGAGAGCGAATCCCCACAGAAGACACGCGTTGATTATTCCGATCTCCACGTGCGTGAAGTCGAGTTCCTCGCGGATCACCGGGCCGGCAGGCCAGTGGTTGAACCTGCCCATGTACACGAACAGGTAAAACACCGCGTAGCTGAACAACACACGATGCTGCCAGCGACGCATGTGAACCCGCGCCTGTATTCCGGTTTGGGCCGGTGGCAGCTCCTGGACTTTGGTCATTTCGCCACTGTATATACGCCCCGCCCCGATCGACACCGGCCTGCGAGCGTACCGGGGTGAATTCATCCTGCCGCGGCTGAAACAAAACCGTCGCTGTGCCTGTTTCGCAGCAGTCCCGCAGGCAGACAGCGTTATTCACGCGGCGTACTATTCGCCTTCACTGAAGGAACCGCAGTTCGCCAGAAGCCGGAGCATGAGTAGAAATGATCGTTGACGTCCATACCCACCTCCCGAGTCACATGGAAACGGTGCCTCCAGACGAAATGGTCGTTGAGACGGCCATGCGATCGGGCGAAACGGTCCAGCTAACCAACTCGATCGACGACTACATGCACGACATGGAACCGGTCGACAAGACGCTTATCTTCGGGATCGCCCCCCGGCCCTGGCGGCCAAAAGAACGAATCCTCGGCTCCACCGGTTGGCCAAACGAACTGAACCACAACGACATCGCCTCGGAAATGGCGAAGCATGCGCCCGACAAGGTCATCCCGTTTATGTCCCTGCATCCGCTCGACCCGAACTGGGAGGCCGAGTACGACCGCTGCGTGGGCGACCTCGGCTGCCGGGGGATCAAGCTGGGACCCAACTACCAGGACTTCGATCCGACCGGCCCCGACGCCTTCCAGCTGTTCGCGCGCCTCGAGGCCGACAATCTCCCGATCGTTTTCCACCAGGGCACCTCACCCATGACGGAGGCCCCGCTGACTTACGCCCACCCGCTCACGACCGAGAAGGTCGCACTGGCCTTCCCGAAACTGACGATGGTCCTGGCCCACCTGGGCCACCCCTGGCAGAACGACTGCCTGGCGGTAGTCCGCAAGCATCCCAACGTGTGGGCCGATGTTTCGGCACAGTTCTACCGTCCTTACTCGTTCTGGCAGGGCATGCGGCTGTTCCACGAATGGGGTGTGACCCAAAAAATCCTGTTCGCATCCGACTGGCCCGTAACGAGGCCACAGGACAACATCGACCACCTGCACGGGCTAGCAAAATTCGCAACAGACCACCACCTTCCGGCGATTCCGGAGGATGAGATCGAGGGCATCATCAACAGGGACGCCGTAGAAATCATGGGCGTCGACTAAAGGACGCAGAGCTTGACCGGTCTGCCCCGTGGAGTCGTCCCAGAACGCCCGGATGTGCGTCCACGACCGGTGCCAGATGAGAGTAGGTCCGAATGCAATACCTGGTTGGTTTCCTGGTTGCAGTCCTGGTCATGATCCTGGTTTACCGGGCGGGTCGAAGGTCGGGTTACGAGGCCGGGCGAATCGACGAGCGCAAGGAATGGTCGACGAAAATTCGTGAGCTGGACGACTAGATGAGCGCTGAAAAACCGCAAGCGGCTGGAAATACCGGTTCCGACAAGCCTGCGGTGCCGCCGCGCCAGGGGCACTACTACGGCTGGTACGTGATCGCCGCGCTGTTCTTCGCCACGTTCCTCGCCATCGGGTCCCGGCAGGGCTTTGGCGTATTCGTCAAGACCTGGGAGCAGGACTGGGAGGTCTCGACTGCCACGATTTCGATTGCCGCCGCTACCGGTTGGCTGGTAAACGGGATCTCACAGCCGTTCGTGGGCAGGATGACCGACCTCTATGGCGGCCGACGCGTCGTCGTCCTGTCGCTGCTCGTCATGGGGATCGCGACAATAGGGGTTGCAGCGGTTACGAATGTATATGGACTGATCGCGCTCTACGGTTTCGTGATTTCGTTTGCGTCGGGTGGCATTTCTCCCGCGGCCACAGGCGTGATAGTCGCCCGTTGGTTCGAACGTAAGCGCGGGCTGGCGATGGCCGTGTTAATCGCCGGCGGATCGGCCGGGGGCCTGATCGTCGTACCGTTCCTGAGCTACCTGTTGATCGAATATGGCTGGCGGGTTACGTGGATCGTGATCGGCGCGCTCGCACTCGGCCTCGGCGTTCCGTTGTTGCTGATTGTCGTCAGGAGCACCCCGGCCGACATGGGACTGCAGATCGACGGGGAAGCCAGTCCCGAAACCGGGAACGGCGGCGACACCGGGGAAGCCGAAATCACGGTCCGCGCGGTTGGGCCAAGCTTCGTTGAAAACTGGCGTGATTCGCTAAGCTCAAAGCCCATCTGGCAACTCTCGTTCGCCTACTGGGTCTGCGGAATCACCACCGCATCGATCGCCGTCCATTTCGTCCGGTGGGCCATCAGCGAAGACATTACGACCGGCACCGCAGCGCTGGCGTTTGGTGTGCTGAGCGGCGTCAACGCCGGCGGGGTGCTGGTGATCGGAGTACTTTCGGACCGCTGGCAAAGAAAGAATCTGCTGGGCGCGGTTTACCTGGTAAGAGGGCTCGCGTTCATATCGTTGATAGTGATACCGGGACCAACGGCGATATGGGTGTTCGCAATTGTCGGGGGGATGTCGTGGCTGGCGACCGTGCCGCTCACGGCGTCGCTGACTGCCGATGTATACGGGGTCCGCAACCTGGGCACGCTCTTCGGCTTCGCCACCATGTCTCACCAGCTTGGCGGTGCCGCCGCCGTCATGCTGTTCGGCTGGGCGTTCACCGCCTGGGATTCATACGACATCCCGTTTGCCATCGGCGCAGCAACCCTGCTCGCCGCCGGGATCGTGTCGTTCTCGATCCGGGAAAAGAGCCACTCCGTCCGCTACGTGCAGGTTTCGCAACCGCCAGGAACTGCAGAAGGCACGGCTGCCAGTCCGAAACAACCCGCAGCGGACGAAGTATGAGATGGCGAACCCCACCGGCACGCTGCTGCACCACGCCGAACCCATCGACCCGACACTCTGGGAATGGCTGAGCGCGAAGATCGATCACCTGCTGGGGTTCTCACCCGGCGTGATGGTCCTCATCCTCGGAGCGATAATAATTCTCTTTCCTGTCGCGGTGATGGTCATCGCCGTACGCCGACGACGGGATCCACGTTAGTGATCGGGCGGAGACTATCGCTGGCAAGTGCAAGACAGATTCCCCCGCTGCGGCCGGGATGACGGTATTACGACTACTGTGCACCGGGGGCGGATTCAACAACCGGTCTTGTAGAAAAGTAGGCG
>JASLNQ010000170.1 GCA_030745955.1 Dehalococcoidia bacterium
CAGGACCGTCGAAGACGAACGCCAGTGGCACTAGGACCGAACGCGCCGGTCAGGGCTGGTTTCTGACCGGAAAACGCACAGCAAAAAACCCTCGGCTGAATCAACCGAGGGTTTTTGTTTTGTTGTCGCTCCGACAGGGCGCTACCGGTTGTTATCCGGGGGTCAGACGACCCGGTAGCCCCTGCGTGTCCTGTTCTCGCGGTAGTGGCTGTATCGCGCGACGGGATCTCCGAGCAGGTAAGCCTGGTTCAGCTCCTTCGGTGACACCATGCGCGTGTCGAATGCGTGCCCAAGCCGCTGGAGCGTGAGACGGATGACGTTGGTCAATTGAGTTACTCCGTACGAATTCCTAAACGGATTCCATACCGTTTAGAGTCCTACCAGTGGGCTTCGTTATTACCCATCCGATGGACTGAGTTAATAATACCACCAATTCTGACGATATTCGTCATGTAAACGAGTGTTTACTATCATATACACACGATATACAGGCGATATACAGTAATATATTACGTTATTCGTCGCACTCACGGTTGTTTGCGCACGAAAGGGAATTGCCGTGCCGGTGTGGATTGATTTCGTGGGTATTTTCACCACTCTTTAAGGTGATCGCGTGGCAACAATCGGGGAAGAGGCTGTGAAGTCCCCTTCCCCGTTCAAGTGAGAGCGTTGGCAAAAACCGCCCGGTTAGCCGGGTTGGAGTTGCTGGGTGGTTTCGGCCTTTTCGGCTATTTCGCCCCAATCCCAGAGCTGCGGGATGGTCTCGACGTTCGCCCACATCTGCTGTTGATCTGAGAAGTGCGGACTGCCCGGGTGTCCTGACGAACCGAGCGGGACGATCCACCGGCCATTACTCCAGTTCGACGGGTCGTGGATGTACCGGTTGATCGGACCGCTCTTGATCAGGAACTCCGCTGGCGTCGGACTGGCGCTGGCGAACGGCACGTCTGAGTCACCGGCAGCTGCCACACGCGGTGGGTTCAGCCGCGCCGCTGCGTCGGGGAAGGCCCCGGCCAGCGGGTGTACGTGCCCGGTCTGGTGCAGATCGCCCCAGCGCCAGCTGGCAGGATCGTCGCCAAACCGATTTGCGAGGTAGAGGACGCCGAACTTGAAGGCCGAATCAACGAGATCGACTGTCTCGAACCCGTAGTCGGCGTCCGCCAGGGTGCCATCGCTGAGCCTGCGGATAAAGTCGGGCTTCAACTGGCGTCGCAAGTGCCCTTCCGCACCGGTGTCAATCGGGCCGCCGATCACTTCGGCTGCCAGTTGCTTGCCGTACGCCCGGATTGCGAGCATGAAATTCAGCCACCTACTTGTCGCCTCGTAGACCGCTGCGGCCGCAGAGTCTTTCTGCAGGTCGAAGTCCCACCCCCCGAACAGCGCAGCAGCCTTCGAATATTTTTCCTCCAGTCCATCCAGCGCCAAGATTGCCGGGACCAGCGCGCTCGCGGGAATCGAAACGGTGTCGGCGTGGATCGACGACATATCGGCCACGTCTGCTTTTCGATCGGCCAGCAGCCCGATCCGCGCGCGAATGCGCCGTGCCCGGTAGTCGGTGCCGAACAGGTGGGTCAGGTAATGGGGGTAGTCCTCACCGACCACCCGCTGGTTGCACGTCACGATCCAGCCGGTGTCGGGATTTTTCGAGCGTGGTAGTTCCGAGTTCGGGATATAGCCGGTCCATTCGTGCTCACCGGTCCAGCCCGGCACGGGGCCCCAGCCGTTCACACTCGGTCTGACTGGAACGCGGCCCTTGAACAGGTAACCGAAATTGCCGTGGACATCGGCATAGGGATAGTTGTTGACACGGTCGGTCCAGTTGTCGAACGCAGTTTCAAGCTCATCAGCAGAGTGGGATTTCATCGCGTCGTATGCGGCGTCAACCCATTTCGTGCCATCTTTTGAGCCCGGGTCGGAGATCGCGATGCCCCAACCCGAGTCCACACTACCCGCGATAATCGGCCCGTGGTGGGTTTCGACTATCTCGATCGTCTCGGCGTCTTCCGGGGCGTTACCCCGAGCTGAAATCTGCGCGGTCGAATGACTCGCCCCGAGCCACTCGCCCTGGAACAGGTACTCAATTTTGTTGCCGGAACGGCGGAGTTGCTCGACGAACAGGTCCTGGGTATCGGCTCCGCCGTGGGTCATGCCCCACCCGACGTGCTCGTTGTGGGCGAAGTGCATCGCCATCGGAACGCCGGGGATGGAATGGCCCAGCGCCTGGAAGCCGGGGCCCTTGAGGTGCACCTGGTAGTAAACGTTCGGGACCTCAAGGCCGCGGTGTGAGTCGCCGGCAACGAGCGGCAGGCCAGAGACGGTGCGATCGCCAGAAATCGCCCAGCCGTTCGATCCACCATCGGTATCACGGAGCGACTGCGTGACACTTACGGTGTTCGTCAGCTCTTCGACCGCGTTCGCCACCGGACCGGTGTACACGGTTCCCGGTGGCACTGTCATCAGCGCACCGGGCTGGCTGCCTGGCGATATTACGGCGGCACGCTCGGGACCGACCTCTGCTGCAAGTTTCGCAATCCACAGCTTTTCCTGGAACGAGCCCTCGGCGGTGTTGCGGACCTTGTAGACCAGCACGCAGTGCCAGTCTTCCCACTTCTCGGGCTTTGCTCCGATCAATTTGTACTCGACGGGTAGTGTGGCGGTCGATTCGATAAATGCGTTCACGCCTGCGGTGTAGGCGGAGATCATCGCCCTGGCATCCGGGCTGCACTCTTCCAGGTCGCGCTTCGAAACGTTGTGCAGGGCCCGCCGGCGCATGATCCGGTCCTCGGACAACCCGCCTGGCCCGAGGTACTCAGCCGATCTGCCCAGGCACCGCAGACGGTCGAAGTCCATCTGGAACAACCGGTCCTGCGCGGTTGCGAAACCCTGGGCGAAGAAGAGGTCCGGCTCGTTGTCGGCGGTGATGTGCGGGATGCCCCACCTGTCACGGTGGACCGTGGCGCCGCTGACAATGCCTTTCAGCCGCTGTGTGGACTCGACGTCGGGGAGTGCGGCCTGGAGATCAGTTTCGGTTATCTGGTTCGGCATGTTCGTTTTTGTCGGGAGATGTGGGGGCGGTTAATCGAGGTGATAACCGGGCGTACTTTAGCTCCGGGTATGTCGGTGTCAAGGAATTTGAGGTTGACCCCGGCCGATTCGGGCAGATAATCGCCGTGAGACCGAATGGGGGGACCGAACTCCGGCAGTTGAACCGCAAAACATGGCTCTAATCAAGCCAGGTCAGGAAAAACGCAATGAAGATAACAAACGCACGATCGTGGCTGGTAAAAGTCCCGTGGGACCAGAACCCCGGGGTCGGCGAGGGAAGAGCGGTCTCGGACCGTGTGTTCGTGTTCATCCAGGTCGACACCGACGAAGGAATCACCGGCTGGGGCGAGATCACGACCTATCCGGGGCCGGTCGCCAACCGGGCGATATCGGCGTTCGTCGACCAGGTCGGCAAGTGGCTGATCGACGAAAATCCCGAGGACATTGAATGGATCTGGAACAAGATCTTCAGGGGAATGACCTACGTCGGGACACGCGGCGCAACGACCGCAGCCATCAGCGGCCTCGATATCGCGCTCTGGGACATCCGTGGCAAGGCCCTCAACCAACCAATATACAAGCTGCTGGGCGGTGCGGTCCGCGACAGGATCGCCCTCTACACGCACCCACCCCGGGCGACAACGCCGGACCAGATTGCTGCGGCAGCCAAAGAGATCGTCGCATCGGGCCACCGTGCTTTCAAGATGGATCCGATGATGCACAACCTCCACGTCGGGAACGCCAGCTTCCTGGACGGGGAGATCAGCCCCGAGGCAGAATCTGCGGCGATGGACATTCTCGCGGCCGCACGTGAAGCGGTCGGGCCCGACATCGAAATTCTGATCGACGCCCACGGCATGTACAACGTCCCGACGGGCATCCGGCTCGCCAACCAGATGGCGGAGTGGGACATCTTCTGGTTCGAAGAGCCGGTGCCTGTCGAGAGCTGGAAGGCGCTGAAGCAGGTGAGAGAACAGATCTCGCCACGTGTTTCGGTCGGCGAACGGCTCCACACCCGCTGGGAGTTCGTGCCGATCTTCGAGAACAACCTTGCCGATTACGTCATGCCGGATGTTACGTGGACGGGCGGGATTACCGAGCTGAAGAAGATCGCAACGATGGCCGAGGCGTACTACGTGCCGATTTCTCCGCACGACGCCTCCGGGCCGATCAACGTGATCGCCGGTGCACAGGTGATGATGGGTGTACCGAACTTCTACAAGCTGGAAACCAGCCGTTACGACCTGTCGGGTTACGACGTGATGATCGACCACCCACTCGATATCCGGGAGGGTGATCTGTATGTTTCCGACCGGCCGGGGTTGGGCCTTGACCTCGATCCCGAGTGGCTGGCGGCTCACGAGATGGACCTCAACGAGGAGTTCTGAGCCACGGGTTTCGGTGCCGATAACTCGCGACTGCCCCGGATAGCCGGCAGCCGTAGCAACCCTGTCGGGTTCACTTGCATCAAACCTGTATGGGTGATTTCAATCTTCTGCGGCTGGCGTTGGTTCGTCATGTTGCCGTACCGGGCGCGCTTGGGCTGATCGTTGCGGTTGTGGTGGCATGCTCGAACGACGCGGTGCCGGTGGACGGACAGGGGGCGGGTGCCGTTACAGCGGCTGTGTTGGACTTCAGCAAAGTGGGACTGATTCGATAATAGAGAGATCAGGCTGGTGTGAGCTGCTCCCTGAGAGCTTGGTTCGATAGTTTACGTCGTGTGATCGTCCTGTCCTTCACCTCCCTTCTCCGACCGAGTATTTCGTCCCTTCGGCCAGCCAGCATGTCCGCCGGAGTAATGTCTTTGAGCGCCTTGTGGTACCGGCGATAGTTGTAGAAGTCGACGAACTTCCCGATCGCAACCTCCAGTTCCCTCGGTACGTCGTAAGGCAGCTGGTTCACATCCCTCTTCAGCGTCTGGTGATAGCGCTCCAGCTTCCCGTTCGTCTGCGGGTGGTACGGCGCAGCTAGTACGTGCCGGATGCCTACCAACTGCAGGTACTCCCTGAACAGTCTCGAGACGTAGCCGGACCCATTGTCCGAGAGAAGCCTGGTCCGGTCCTCTACAGGCACACCGGTCATACCAGTCAGATCGATGGCATCCTGGACTACCTCAATCAGCGATGGCGTGGTCATGTCGACCTGCAGTCTCCATGCCAGGATGAACCTGGAGAAGTCGTCA
>JASLNQ010000171.1 GCA_030745955.1 Dehalococcoidia bacterium
TTCGAAGCGTCCGTCCCATGATCCAGTTTGGCCGCTTCCCCCGGCCAGTATCGCCACAGCGGAAGAGGCCTGTCCACCGAGTTGTTAACCTCGTGCATGGTCACATCGGAGGTTTGCCTGAGAAGGAGGCAAACGCCCGGCTTCTGTCGGATGCGGTCACGGATCTGCCCGGAGACCCTGGTGAGCACCTGGCGTTTGAACTCAAGGTGCCTGACCCATGCCGGATCGGCCCAGTCCTCGCCCGATGGCAGTTCCAGGCCAACCGATTCGCGAAAGGCCTCCTGGCAGTTCACACAGTGGCATGGGCCCCAGAGGCGACGGGAATAGTCGCGCTCGGAAAAATTGAACCAGTTGAAGAAAAACCCGTCGTTATCGTAGTTCTCCATCACTTCGTCAATTATTTCTAGGCTCTTTTCCTGGTAATAGGGACCCGAGGGACAGGTGCTGTACAGACCGTTGTAGATCTGGTTTTGGCCGTCGGCGGCCACGAAGAACCAGTCCGGGTGCTCTTCGTATACATCCTGGTGGAGCTTCGAGAAGTCGATGCGTGATACGACCCGGACTCCCTGGCGGTGTGCAGCCTCGACCGCGTCGTCGATCAGATCACCGCTTGCCCGGTCCTTTAGCCAGGCGCTGGGGTGTTGAAACGGCAGTTTCGAGGGGTAGAAGGAGACGATCCCGGCAGTGTTCAATAGCCAGGTGTTTGCCCCCATTTCTTTGATTTCAGCAACATGCCTCTCGACGTCGAGACCGGCATCGATCTCACGTATGTTTGTCTGGAAGACTCGGAACGGAGATTCCCACCAGTTGGCCATCGAAACACCTTCCATTTCTCATCAAGTACGTCGTGCTGCCGGGACGGAGCGATAATCCGCCCGGGACTACGCCATTTTCGTGCCGAAGCGGTCGAGATAGTCGGGGTCGAACTCTACCCCGAAACCCGGCGATTCGGGCAGGATCACAGTGTTGCCCTTCACCTCGGCCCGGTCGATGTAGCCATGGTCCCAGAGCGGGTGGCGTTCCTCGTCGGGATGTACTTCCAGCAGCGATGGATTTGGCACCGCGGCCATCAGGTGCCCGTGAACCTGGGGCTCGCAGTGGGGGGCCATGAGGGCGTTGTCGATTTCCGACATTGCAGCCACCCTGAGCCATTCTGTAACGCCCCCGGCGACCGTGGCGTCGAACGACATGTACTTGACATGCCCGTCGACGAGGAGGTCCCGGCACTCAAAGCGCGTGTGCTCGCTCTCACCGGCGTGCAACGGAATCGACACGGTTTCGGCAACTTGCCCCAGTCCCTTGTAGCGGTCGTACCAACGGACGGGTTCCTCGTACCAGTAAAGACCGTCGTCTTCGAAGTGTTTTCCCGCGTGGATCGCATCATCGACGGTATAGCCGAGGTTGGCATCGGCCATCATCTCGATCCCCTCCCCTAGGGCGTTACGGAACACGTGGACCCGTTCAATGTCCTCTTCAACGGACCGACCGATCTTCATTTTGACCGCAGTCAAACCCAGGCGAGCTGCGAAAGAGGCGAGGCGGTCTGCCTGTTCATTGATTGACATGTCGTCGAAGAAATACCCGAGCGTCGAATAGAAAGGCTGGGGTCGGTTCTCGCCTCCCAGCAATCGGTAGACCGGCATGTCTGCCGCTTTGCCCTTGAGGTCCCACAGGGCGATGTCGACCGCCGCGATCGCATTGAGTATCTCGTCTCGTGACCAGCCCTGGATGCGGCTCGTACCATCCCAGGTCAGGCTGAACATCCGCTCCCACAGGCGCTCGGTCTCAAGCGGATCTGAACCAACAAGGAATGGTTTGAACCCGTCGAGAATAACGCGGGCGGTCCGGCCCGGGGTCCCGGTTTTCGCCTCTCCTACGCCCACCAAACCTTCGTCCGTCTCAACCCACGCAACTGCTTCGCGAACGTGCGTAATGGGACTGTGCGAAGTCCAAAACGGTCCGCTCAATTCCTGCTCGATGACCGTCACGTACACATCGGTGATCCGCATCTCTCGAACCTCCATTTTTCCGACCAGTCCCCGGGCGTCGGATGTTAGCCCCTAAATTCCGGGGCGGCAATGGTTTCGGAAGATGTCGAATGTGGGATGCACGTAATCGGGTACATAATGTGCCGATCTGTCTGAATCCGGTCGAATGGGCGCGGACGGTGCTTAAAAATCAACAGAAGCGAATGGGGCAATCATGACGAATGACGTCAAGATAACGCGCATCGAGGTCCATGAGTTCGAGTATGAACTGAAGGACCGCGGTGGCGACTACAACGGTTTCTTTCTTATCTGGGAGCCCGGAAACACGATCACGAGAAAAAGCGGGGCGATAAAGATATTCACCGATGCTGGCGTTGTCGGCGAATATGCGGGGGGGTCGGCAGCACAGGTCGGGGCATACGCCAACTACCTGCTGGGCAAGAACCCGCTCGACCGGGAGTTGCTCTTCAACGACGTCAAGCGATCGCTGCGTCACACAAACAATGCGGCCTGGGGAGCAGTGGACATTGCACTGTGGGACATCGCCGGGAAGCTCGCCGACCTTCCCATCTACCGGATGCTGGGAGGATACCGGCGCGACCTGCCGTGCTACGCGAGCACCGACCATGGCGACAGCCTGCCCGGCGGCCTGAACAGCCCAGAGGCCTACGCCGATTTCGCTGAGCAATGCGGGGAGATGGGTTACAACGCGTTCAAGCTACACGTCTGGGGCTACGATCATGCGGACACCCACGGTGCCAAAGGTGGCACAGTAAAGCGTGATGTCGACACGATGCACGCCGTCGGACAGCGCGTTGGTGACAGGATGGACCTGATGCTCGACGGTTCGTGCGCATACCGGACTTTCCACGACGCTTTGACCGTAGGGAAGGCACTCGACGATGAAGGCTTCATGTGGTACGAAGACCCGTATTCGGACGGCGGTATTTCCGCGCAGGGGCATGCCAAGCTAAGGCAGCTCCTGAAGACTCCCCTGCTGATGACCGAGATGGTCCGCGGGCTTGAGCCGAAGGTCGATTTCATCGTGTCCGGCGGAACCGATTTCGTCAGGGCCGACCTCGGGTTCGATGGCGGCATCACCGGCGTGATGAAGATCGCCCACGTAGCCGAAGGATTTGGCCTGGACGTGGAAATCCATGGTAACGGTCCACCCCACAGGCACTGCATGGCGGCTATCCGCAACACTAACTACTACGAGATGGGCCTTCTCCATCCCAAGATCCCGCCAATGCGACCGCCGGTGTATGCGGACGGCTATGTGGATGCCATCGATGCGATCGACTCGAACGGATGCGTGCAAGTCCCCGATGGTCCCGGACTCGGGGTTGTCTACGATTGGGACTACATGAAGAAGAATGAAACCGGTGTCGCGGTTTGGGAGTAACTTCCCGGTGTTTGCCGTGCGTTGGCTCGACACACCTTAGTCACCCCTGAAACGACCGTGCTGATTGCTGCACGGTGAGTTCGTCGGGTCGGATTCGTTCACGCGGAACCGCCGGCCGGGCGACTCCACCCGTGGCTGAATTGCACCGGCGGCAAATTCAATCCCCGCCGCAAAAATGCGGCGGGGATTGCGCGGGTCGAATGAACTCAAACGAACGTGACCTGGCGATCCCGATCTTCATTTCGACCACGACCAACTTCAGCGGGCCGTGAACGAGAATCCCCGACCCGTGTCACAGCTATCACCTTCCCGACGCCGACCAGATCCTGGCGTGGGAGGTCAGGCCGATATCGTCAGTTGCAGCGGTTTTGCACGATCTCGTAATCGTGGTGTCCGAAATCGGGTACATAATGTGCCGATCTGTCCGAATCCGGTTACACCGGTCCGGACGGGAATTAGCAGATTCATTTGTGGTGATTGGAGTCACACATGGCGAGGGACATCAAAATAACGCGTATCGAAGTCCACGAGTTCGAGTATGAACTGAAAGATCGCGGCGGCGACTACAACGGTTTCTTCCTGATCTGGGAACCCGGCAACACGATCACGAGAAAAACCGGTGCGGTCAAGGTGTTCACCGACGCCGGTGTCGTGGGTGAATATGTCGGGGCATCGGCGGCACAGGTCGGGGCCTATGCCAGTTACCTGCTGGGCAAGAACCCCCTCGACCGCGAGTTGCTCTTCAACGATGTCAAGCGATCGCTGCGGTGGACGTACAACGCTACCTGGGGCGCGGTCGACATCGCGCTGTGGGACATTGCCGGGAAGCTCGTGGACCTTCCCATTTACCAGATGCTGGGAGGATACCGGCGCGATCTGCCGTGCTACGCGAGCACCGACCACGGCGACAGCCTGCCCGGTGGCCTGAACAGCCCCGAGGCCTACGCCGATTTCGCCGAGCAATGCAATGAGCTGGGTTACAACGCCTTCAAGCTGCACGTCTGGGGTTACGACCATTCAGACACCCACGGCGCCAAGGGCGGCACGGTTCAGCGGGATGTCGATACGATGCACGCCGTCGGGCAACGGGTCGGCTCCAAGATGGACCTCATGCTCGACGGTTCCTGCGCCTACCGGACGTTCCACGATGCACTGACCGTTGGGAGAGCACTCGATGAAGAAGGGTTCATGTGGTACGAAGACCCCTACTCGGACGGCGGTGTTTCGGCCCAGGGCCACGCCAAGCTCAGGCAGCTCCTGAAAACCCCGCTGTTAATGACTGAGATGGTGCGTGGGCTTGAGCCGAAAGTGGATTTCATCGTGTCTGGTGGGACCGATTTCGTCAGGGCCGACCTCGGGTACGACGGCGGTATTACCGGTGTGATGAAGATCGCGCGGATCGCCGAAGGGTTTGGCCTGGACGTGGAACTCCATGGCAACGGTCCGGCCCACCGGCAGTGTATGGCGGCTATCCGCAATTCGAACTATTACGAGATGGGTCTTCTACATCCCAAAATCGGCACGATGCGGCCACCAGTGTACGCAGACGGATATCGGGATGGCCTTGATGCGATCGACTCGAACGGGTGTGTACAGGTTCCTGAGGGTCCTGGACTGGGAGTGACGTACGACTGGGAGTTCATACGTGAGCGGGAAACCGGTGTCGCAGTTTGGGAGTAGCTCCGCTCAATTGCGGTGCACTGACACGAAACCCGGTGGTTGCACCTGTTGCGACAGTTCCGTTGTTTTCGAGGCAAATCTCTCGGTTTTCGTTCGTAATCCGGAACCCTTG
>JASLNQ010000172.1 GCA_030745955.1 Dehalococcoidia bacterium
CCAGCAGCCCGAGGTCTATGCAGAGCAGGCAGCGCAAATGAAAGGCGAGGGCTGGACGGCTTACAAGATCCACCCGCCCACGAATCCCGAACTCGACATCGAGTGCTGCCGGCAGATTCGCGAGGCCGTAGGCGACGACCACACGCTGATGCTCGACTCGACATGGTCGTACGACTACCCGTCAGCTGTCCGCGTGGGCATGGCGATCCAGGAACTTGGTTACTACTGGTACGAGGACCCGCTGGCCGACGACGATATGTACAACTACACGAAGCTGAAACAGCAGCTCCACATTCCGCTTATGGCGACCGAGTACTCGCCGGGCGGGTTTACCGCCTACGCCCCCTGGCTCACGTCGCGGGCGACCGACTACCTGCGCGGCGATGTGGCGATCAAGGGGGGCATTTCGGCCCTTATGAAAACGGCGCACCTCGCCGAGGCGTTCCACATGAACTACGAGGTCCATCACGGTGGGAACTCGCTGAACAACGTGGCGAACCTGCATGCCATCATGGCGATGAAGAACTGCGAATTCTTCGAGGTCCTGCTGCCCTCAGGTGCACAGAAGTACGGCCTTGTCGAAGACATCGATATCGATTCCGATGGCAACGTCCATGCCTTCACGGAGCCGGGACTGGGTGCCCGGATCGACTTTGACCTGATCGAACGCAACAAGATAGCCGTGGTTTCCTGAGCTGATGCGTTTCGTTGCTCCGGACCGGTCGGAAAGGCCTCGCCGATGAAGATCACAAACGTCCGTCTCAGCGTCCTCGAGACCGACCAGCCGGTCCGCCGGTTCGCGCTGATCAAGCTCCCCGGCCAACACCGTGAACGGTGGCTCCACGCGCCGCAACCGCCGGTGGGTGCTGGTGCAGGTTCGAGTAGTGGCCCGACTGCGAGCCGTCAACACGAGTTCGTGCTTCATGTCGACACCGACGCGGGCATTACGGGCCACTGCACCGCGATTGCAGAGGGTGTCGCCTCGCTCACCCGGCATGACGTCGATCAGCTACGGGGCCTGGTGGTTGGCGAAGACCCGCTTTACCGGGAGCACCTCTACCAGAAGCTTCACCAGGGCACGCGGTGGGTTTACCGGGTGCCAGGGTGGTCCGGTGCCTTTGACAACTGCCTGTGGGACATCGCCGGCAAGGCGGCCGACCTCCCGGTGTGGGCGCTACTCGGCCGCGTACGAGACTCGGCGCCAGCGTACCTCAACATCCGGGGTGCCACGGTCGAAGAGGCAGCAGACGACGCCCGTGCCGCAATCGATGCAGGGTTCGTCGCGGTGAAAGACCACTTCTATCACCCGTTCCGAGAAAACATCGAGTGGTTGACCGCGATAAGAGAAGCCGTGGGGCCGTCGATCGAGCTCATGCACGACCCGGTCGCCGTTTACACCTACGACGAGGCAGTCACTGTCGGGAGGGCGCTGGAAGGCCTCGGGTACCGCTGGTTTGAGGAACCGTTAACCGAGCAGTTCCACAACAAGCTCGTTCAACTCGCCGCCGAGTTGGCCATTCCGATCATGTCGAACGAAACGCTGATGCACGAGGTGGAAATATCCGCCCAGTGGTTGATATCGGGCGCGACCGACCTGGTCAGGTACAACGCCCGCACAGGTGTTACACCGGGCCTGAAACTCGCCCACCTCGCCGAACTGCACGGAACAAACGTCGAATTCAACGGCAACGGCGGCCTGTGGGGCCTCGTTCACGCCCACCTGATCTGCTCCGTCCAGAACACCAGCTACTACGAGTACTTCCCCGGCGGCTGGCACGACGAAGTCGGCAAGACCCTTGGCATGATGAATCCCGTTGTTCCGGAGAATGGGCGAATCAGACCCCCTGACACTCCGGGCTGGGGTGCCGAGTGGGACTGGGACCTTTTTGAGAAACGCACGGTCGAGGTGTGGGACTGACAATGCCGGAATCGATAGATATCGACAACGGACCGCCCGGTCGGGAACACCGGTCGCCAACTCCGGTCGCGGCCCAGGGCCCACCGGAGGCGCGCCGGTATCAGCGGACTAAGCTGACCATGACGCTCATCTCGATGGGCCTGAACGTTGCCGTGCCACTGGTGTTCCTGCTGGCTGGCGGGTCGGAAGCGATCAGGAACCTGGCGGAGGGCTGGAGCAGTTCGCCGGCCCTCGTTGTCGTTCTCTATCTCCTGGTGGCCGGAGCGGGGCTCCAGGCCGTTGAGTTCCCATTTGAGATATTTTCCGGGTTCATCGTCGAAAAGCGGTTCGGACTCAGCAAGCTCTCGATAACCGGCTGGTTGTGGGACTGGCTGAAGGGAACGGTCATCCAGGTCGTTTTGATCGTGATCGTCATCTCGGGGGTTTACTGGCTGCTGCGATCCGAACCCGACCTGTGGTGGCTCTGGGCAGCCATTGGCGCCACTCTGCTGGTCGTACTGCTGGCGGCACTCGTTCCGGTATTTCTGATGCCACTCTTCTACAAGTTCGAACCGATCCCCGAGGGCGAGCTGAAGGACCGGCTGTTTGCGCTGGCCGACACGATCGGCACGCAGGTGCGGGGTGTGTATGTCTGGCACCTGGGCGACAAGTCGGCGAAGGCGAACGCGGCGGTGACCGGGTGGGGGCGCACCCGGCGGATCATCATCTCGGACACGCTGATCGATTCGAACACGCCCGAGGAGATCGAGGTGGTGATGGCGCACGAACTCGGCCACCACGTGAGAAAAGATGTCTGGAAGATGATGTTCGTCCAGACGGTGCTGATGTTTGTGAGCTTCTTCGTGATCGACCTGGCGCTGGTGGCCTGGACCGGCTCGCTCGACCTGCGCGGGATCGACGACATTGCCGGTCTTCCGCTCGTGCTGATCGTCGGAATCGGTGTTTCGCTGGTTGCCCTTCCCGTTGCCAACTGGCTGTCGCGAAAAGCAGAAACCGCCGCCGATCTTTACGCGCTCGACCTGACGGGTATGCGGGACCAGTTCGTTTCGGCGATGAACAAGCTCGGTGATCAGAACCTCTCGCAGAAGCGCCCGAATCCGGTCGTGGAGTTCATCTTCCACTCGCACCCCTCGATCCAGCACCGGATCGACAACGCCAAAGCGTGGGTGGCGCCAGCGTCAGCACCGGCACCGACACCGACACCAGGAAAGGATTAGCGGAATCTCAATGCCAGGCTCCAGTTTCACACCACGTACAGTGATCTCGTTCAAGGGCGACAGGTTCCTCGTCAACGGGGTGCCGACTCAGCAGGGACGGTCGTTCCGCGGAGTTTCGATCGAAGGCCTGCTGCTGAACAGTCGAATGGCAAACGCCATGTTCGACGACAGCAACGAGTTCACACGGCACCTCTGGGCCTACCCGGACACCGGCAGGTGGGACCCCGACCGCAACACCGACGAGTTGATCGAGATGCTGCCGACCTACTTTGCCAGGGGCCTGACCTGCATTGATATCAACCTGCAGGGGGCGTCGCCACTCGGTTACTACAAGTTGGACGCCGAGGGCATATCGAACCTGATGGCCCGCATTCATGCTGAGTTTCCCGCGGCGACCGAGGGTGAGGTGTGGGCCGGACTGCCCGGCACGGACTCACAGCCCTGGAACTCAGGCGCGTTCACCGAAAAGGGTGATCTCAAGTCGGTGTTCATGGACCGGGCGGCGCGAACCATCGAAGCCGCCGACGCACTGGGAATGGTGATCTGCCTCGGGCTGTTCTACTTCGGCCAGGACGAACGTCTGAACGACGAGACCGCGGTCGAACATGCCGTAGACGAGGCCGTTACGTGGGTGCTCGACCGGGGCTACACAAACGTGGTGATCGAGATCAATAACGAGTGTGACGTCCCGAAATACGAGCCTGATATCCTGTGTCCGCCGCGGGTACACGAGCTGATAGAACGTGCGGCCGGGATAAACGTCGGTGGCAGACGGTTGCTGGCGAGCGCGAGCTTTACCCGGCGCATGGTGCCGACCGACGCGGCGATCGCGGCTTCCGACTTCATCCTGCTCCATGGCAACGGCATGCACGACCCGGCCGATATCACGAAGCGGGTGATCGACACGCGGGCTTCGGGTTCGTATTGCGGGCAACCGATTTTCTTTAACGAAGACGATCACTTCGAGTTCGAAAACGAGTCGAATAACTTCGTTGCGGCACTTGAACAACGCGCCGGGTGGGGCTTCTTCGATCCCGGTCCCGGTGCGGGTGGGCTGGCGGCCTACGGCGACTACGTGGAGGGCTATCAGAACCCGCCGGTCAACTGGACGCTCAACACGGCCCGCAAGGAAAGCTTCTTCTGGTTTTTGTCGGAACTGACCGGAAACTGATATCGCCATCCAGAACAGGAATTCAACAGCATGACACCAACAAACGCTATCTCGCTCGAAGGCAAGGTCGCTTTCGTCAGCGGGGCCTCCAAGGGCATCGGCGTATCGATTGCCGACGCGCTGTCGAACGCGGGCGCGGACCTCGCACTGACGGCCCGTAACGAAGCAGAGCTGGAGCAGACCGCCGAAGCGGCCCGCAAGGTCGGTTCACGGGTGTGGACCAAAACGGCTGAAATGGCGGATGCCGACGACGTGAAGTCGCTGGGGGAGGCCGCGCTCGCCGAGTTCGGTCATATCGACATACTCGTCAACAACGCCGGGGTGACCATTCCGCAACCGATACTCGAAACCGAGCTCGAAAACTTTCACACCGTCATCAATGTGAACCTGCTCGCCCCGCTGCTGCTCACGCAAATCTTTGCACCCGGCATGATCGAGAGGAAGCGGGGGAAGATCGTCAACGTGACCTCACGTGCGGCGATCCGGGCCTTCCAGACAGGCAGCGTCTACAGCGCGTCGAAGGCCGGCCTGCAACTCCTTACGCAGACGATGGCGGTCGAGTTCGGGCCGCACAACGTCCAGGCGAACAGCGTTGCACCGACCGTGACGATGACCCCGATGGGCGACAGCGCCTGGCCCCCCAGCCCCCGCAGGGACGTGAAGTTGAGCCGGATTCCTACGGGCCGGTTTGCCGAGCCGGAGGAAGTTGCGAGCGCCGTGCTGTTCCTGGCATCGTCGGAATCGGACTTCATCAACGGGGTCGAGTTGTCGATCGACGGCGGCGAGGGTGCGGGCTGAATAATTCGGGATCAGGTTCACATTTCCCGAGCGGAGCCGAGGGACCTGGCGGGGTGACGCGAACGGAAAATTTG
>JASLNQ010000173.1 GCA_030745955.1 Dehalococcoidia bacterium
CAGCATGACGACGGTTGCCGATACATACGATGGCAACATCCTGACGTCGCCGAACGACATTGCGGTGAAATCGGACGGTTCAATCTGGTTCACCGACCCGGACTACGGGTTCCTGGAGCTTGCGGTGGGCCATGGCGATAAACCCGAGCAAACCCGCAACAGGGTGTACCGGGTCGATGCCGATTCACTTGATATCACCATGGTCTGCGAGGATTTCGACAAGCCGAACGGAATTGCTTTTTCACCCGACGAGTCGGTGCTTTATGTCGGTGACACCGGGCGCACCCATGGCGAGTTCCGCCCGCACCGGTTGATGGCGTTCGATGTGGCGGGAGACCGGCAGGACAGGCTCGAAAACCCGAGGGTGTTCGTCGATATCGAACCATATGTGCCGGATGGCTTCAGGGCCGATGTTGACGGAAATATCTGGATTGCGTGCGGCGACGGTGTCCAGGTGGTAAACCCGGCCGGAGACCTGATCGGGAAGATTCACACACCCGAGGTTTCGGCCAACCTGTCGTTCGGGGGTGCCGACCTCCAGACGCTGTTCATCGGCGCAACCAGCTCCATCTGGAGCATCGACCTCAACATAGCTGGCGCCACCCGCCCTGCGGATTAGTTTTAGCAACGAAGCCACGACATTTTCCAGGATGACAACAAGAGCAAGAAACGGAATGAACTGACCAATGACAGCAGAACCCAGGACCTTCCCGAATCACCGTGCATCGACTCCGGCCGAGGAGCTGCTCGAAGGGATCGAGGTTATCGACGACCGGTTCAGAGACCTGGTCGACTCTGACGCCAGGATCGAAAAGCACTACACCGGGTGCGAGTGGGCGGAAGGCCCTGTTTACTTTCCCGAGGGTGACTACGTTTTGTGGTCGGACATCCCGAACGACCGCGTGCTGAAATACTCCGCAGGCTCGGGTGATACAACGGTCTTTCGAGAGCCGTGCAACAACACGAACGGCCACTACCGTGACCAGCAGGGGCGACTGGTTTCCTGCGAGCATGCGGCCAACCGGATATCCCGCACGGAGGCCGATGGCACGGTAGTCACCCTTGTCGATAACTGGGAAGGAAAACGGCTTAACTCCCCCAACGACCTCGTCGTGAAGTCGGACGGCACGATCTGGTTCACCGACCCGCCATACGGCATCCTCTCGGACCGCGAGGGCAATCAGCGTGAATCTGAGCTGGACGGCAATTTCACGTACCGGTTCGATCCTGAATCGGGTGAAACGTCGATTGTCGATAGCGTCGGCGACCGCCCGAACGGCCTTGCCTTCTCGCCAGACGAAAAGCTGTTTTATCTCGCCGACACCGGGGAACCGCGGAGTATCACCGTTTTCGACATGGCTGACGATGGAAAGACGCTTACCAACCGGCGGCTTTTTGCCGATGTCAGGCCCGGCGCTTCCGACGGTTTCCGGGTTGACGAACAGGGCAACATCTGGACCAGCGCCAGGGATGGGGTTCAGTGTTACTCACCCGAAGGCGAGTTGCTGGGCAAGATCCTGGTGCCCGAGCAGGCGACGGCGAACCTGGTTTTTGGGGATAAAGACGGCAAGCGGATTTACGTCTGCGGCGACACCTCGCTCTACTCGGTGCGAGTGAAGGTCGCCGGGTCGCACCGTTACTGGTAGCGAGGACAGCATCTCGCTCCTGCAACTCACACCGGTTTTGCCCGGCCGTCTTCGTTTACCGCTGAATACTTCGGGGGTGCCGGTGGCGAATCGATCCGTTTACACCGAGAATAGATGGCATCGAATCCAGGCTCCGGAATTTCTGAACAGGCTGGCATGAAATGAAAGTTGCGATCGGCGCAGATCACGGCGGCTATGGGCTGAAGAACGAGATGGTGGAGCTCCTTGAGAGCCTTGGCCACGCGGTGATCGACAAGGGCGCTCACGATTTCGACGCTGAAGACGACTTCCCCGACTTCGCAGGACCGGTCGCCCAGGCCGTTCAGTCGGGTGAGGTTGAACGCGGGATCATCCTGTGCGGCAGTGGGGTTGGCGCCTGCATCGCGGCGAACAAGTTCCCGGGTGTGAGGGCGGGCCTGTGTCATGACACGTACTCGGCGGGCCAGGGAGTCCGCCACGATGACATGAACGTTCTCTGCCTGGGGGCTCGCGTGATTGGCGAGGCGCTTGCGGAGGACCTCGTGAAGGCATTTATTGGGGCGAACCTCGAATCGCACCCGCGGTTCCAACGCCGTCTCGACAAGGTTGCGGCAATCGAAAAAGACCAGTTCGCCAGGGGCCAGTAGGCCAGCAAGAACGCAATGAACAACATTCAGAAAGCGCTTGAGAACGGCCAGTCGATCTGGCTCGATTCGATCAGTCGCGACATGCTGCGGAGCGGTGAGTTGCAGAGGTATGTCGACCTTGGCGTGACCGGGGTTACGTCCAACCCGACTATCTTCGACAAGGCGATTGCCGAAAGCGACACCTACGATGAAGCACTGGTCGAGTATGCGAAAGACGGTGCCGACCGGCAGACGGTTTTCGAGCGGCTGGCGGTTGACGACATCCGGGATGCCGCCGACGTGCTGCGCCCGGTTTACGACAACGCGGGAACACGCGACGGATATGTGAGTATCGAGGTGTCGCCAGCCCTGGCCGACGACACTGAAGGCACGGTGACCGAGGCACGACGGCTGTGGGCCGCGATCGATCGACCGAATGTCATGATCAAGGTCCCCGGCACCCCGGCTGGCGTCCCAGCCGTGAAAACGTTGATCGCAGGCGGAATTAACGTCAATGTCACCTTGCTGTTTGCCATCGATGCGTATCGGGCGGCGGCGAATGCCTTTATCGAGGGCCTGAGCGAGTTCGCCCAGTCGGGGCGGGGCAATCCGGGTACGGTCGCATCGGTCGCATCGTTCTTTGTTAGCCGGGTCGACACTTCCGTAGACGCCGTCCTGCCCGAGGGACACGAGCTCAGTGGGAAGGCCGGTATTGCGAACGCGAAGCTTGCCTATGCGGAGTTCGGCGAGATATTCGACCGGAACCTTGGTGGCGGTGGTTCGTTTTTCCCGCTTCACACCACCGGGGCGCAGGTCCAGCGACCGCTGTGGGCATCGACCGGTGTGAAGAACCCGGCATACCCTGACACGCTGTATGTCGACGGCCTGATGGGGCCCGACACCGTGAACACGGTCCCCGAGGCCACGATGACTGAATTTCTCGACCACGGGAACGCCGGCACTCCGCTGACCGAAGGACTCGAGGGGGCGCGGGCGCAGATCGACGGGCTGAGTGCGGAGGGCATATCGCTCGATGCGATCACCGACGAGTTGCTGGTGGCGGGTGTGCAGGCCTTTGCAGATTCCTACGAATCGCTTCTAGACCGGATCGAGGAGAAGTTGCGGGCGCTCCGGGCCTGAGTGTGGATTTGTGGTGTCCTCCCTCCTCGGCAGGGAGGGAGTTAGTGGGTGGGTTGTGGTTCGTTGATGTACACACTTCGCTGTTGGAGGACATTCACCCACACCCGCGCCCAGGGGGCACCCGTCTCCCTCGCACGGAGCGGGGACTGGTGGATTGGAACTAAACGAGGGGACAACAATTTGACTGCTAACCAGGATCACGGTGCGAAAGCGCTGGAGCGCCTCGTGGCCGAGTCTGTCGCGTCCCGGTTGTGGCAGCGCGATCCAACACTCTGGCCAGAACCGTCACCCGGTGGCGACCCGACTGAGCACACGCTTGGCTGGCTCGATCTGCCGGCCCGGTTGCCGATCCTGGCGGAGGATTTCTCGGGGCTTGCTGCCAGGCTGGTTGCCGACGGGTTCACTGACGCCGTGGTGCTTGGCATGGGGGGGAGCAGCATGACACCCCTCACTCTGAGTCATACTTTTGAAACCGGGTTGCCGCCGGATTCGAGCGATCAAGCCGGTAACCGGGAAGCAGGGCGGCCGACCAATCACCTGGGTGGGTTGCGGCTTCACGCACTCGATACGGTGAATCCGGGCACGCTTGCGAACCTGACCCAATCGCTTGATCTTGCGCGGACGTTGTTTTTCGTTTCCAGCAAGTCGGGTACGACTGTGGAACCGCTTTCGCTCGAAGCTCATTTCCGCGCTGCGCTGAGTGACGTATCTCCCGGAGTGAGTCCCGGTTCCGGTTCGGGTCCGGATTCGCAGCCGGGGCGGCGAAACTTTGTTGCTCTCACCGACCCCGGCACACCGCTGTCGGAGCGGGCCAGGGCCGGGGAGTTCGGCACGTGGATGGCGACTCCGGAAGACGTCGGCGGGCGCTTTTCTGCCCTGAGCGCCTTCGGGATGATGCCCGCGGCGGCGGCGGGGATTGACGTAAGCAGGTTCTCCGAGTCTGTTGCGCTGATGGCGGGTCGGTGCCGGGAAGACACCGATGCCAACCCGGGTCTGCAGCTGGGGGCGTTTCTTGCGGAAAACGCGCTGGAGGGCCGCGACAAGGTCACGATTATCACGCCCCCGGAGCTTTCAACGCTGGGGATGTGGGTCGAGCAGTTGCTTGCCGAATCGACGGGCAAGGACGGCAAGGGGCTGGTGCCTGTTGCTGGCGAACCCCCCCTCGGGACTGGCAGTTACGGAGACGACCGCCAGTTCGTTGTGGTTAATACCACCGGGGAGGATTCGCAACTACGGCGAACCGTTGAAAAACTCAAGGATGGCGGACATCCGGTGCTGGTAATCGAGGTCCCTTTTGCGGACAAATACACTATAGCTGGCGAGTTCTTCCGGTGGCAGTTTGCGACTGCCGCGGCTTCGTCGCTCATGGACATCTACCCGTTCGATCAGCCCGATGTCGAGTCGGCCAAGGTGAAAGCGCGGGAATTACTCAGCGACCTCAACCCTTCCATGGATTCGGTACCACTCACAAGCGCCCTGGAAGAACTGGGTGGAGTCAAGCCTCCCAGCTACGTCGCACTCACGGCGTTCCTGCCGGAATCGGCGGGGCTCACGTCAGCGTTCTCGGCGCTGCGCGCAGCGATATCGGGCGCAACGGGAACGGCGACCACGTTCGGTTATGGCCCCCGTTATCTCCACTCGATCGGGCAGCTTTACAAGGGGGGACCACGAAACGCTGTGGTGCTGGGCTTCGTATCAGGGATATACGATGATCTTGCGGTGCCCGGTGCGAGTTACACTTTCGGACAGTTATCGGCGGCTCAGGCAGGTGGC
>JASLNQ010000174.1 GCA_030745955.1 Dehalococcoidia bacterium
GGCAGAATCCACGCAGGTCATCGCCCTGTTCGACTCGCTGGACGACGGACGGGTCGGATACGCGGTGGGTTCGGGCGCCCGCGCATGTGTATCGAGGATGTCGCCGCCAAGGCAGATCAGGGGCACGGTTATCGAGGTGCTCGCCGGCGAGTTGCCGATTCACCGCGATGTCGCTGAGCGCCCGTACCTGCTTTCAGGCCTGATCGCAGAGTTCCAGCGACAGACGCGGGGCGTGGAAGAGGTGGAAGCGACGGCATGCCCGCTGACCGCCCGGGAACTGAGCATCCTGTCGCTGGTTGCCGATGGCAACGCGAACAAGCAGATCGCAGACCTGCTGTACATTTCGGAGCGGACCGTGAAGAACCATATGACAAACATCCTGGCGAAGCTGGGGGCACGGGACCGGGCGCACGCGGTGAGGTTCGGTATTGAGAACTCGTGGATCAACCTCGAGCAGCCGAAGCCTGTCCTTAGCCTGGTCGCATAAATATGGTCCAGCCCCTGAGAAAACCCGACGAATTCGTCGCCATAGATCCGGTTGAGGAGCCGGAGGGCACACTGGTGGTGCCCGAGCTGGTCCTGCTGACCCAGCCGCCGGTCGAGGAATTCGACTGGACCACCCTGGAGTCGGGTGAGGCGGCGACCCGTCTGCTCCCCGAAGACCTCGCACGCAAGTACCTTTCGTTCCCAGTCCGCGTGATCGACGGCAAGCTACTCCTCGTCATGGCCGACCCGCAGGACTACAGGGCGATCCAGACGCTTGAGTTGCGCGCCGGCATGGAGGTGACACCCGTCAAGGGGGCACCTGCCGATGTCCTGAACGCGATCGACATCCACTACTCGGCGACCATGCCCGACTCGATCTCGTCGGCGATGGACGACGAATACGCGGCACCGTACGACGCCCGCGACGGCATCCGGCAGATCGCACTTGTCGTGGGCACCGGCGATGCCGACAATGCCGACGACTCGCCTGTCATACAGGCGATCGACTCGCTGATTTCACAGGCTGTGAAGGCACGTGCGACCGACATCCATATTGAACCGATGGAGTCGCGGGTGCGGGTACGCTTCCGGGTCGACGGGTTCCTGCAAGAGGTCGGCCACCTTCCCCTCGCCGCCCACAACGCCATTATCTCCCGCCTGAAGATCATGTCGGGCATGGATATCGCCGAGCGTAAGCGCCCGCAGGACGGCCACTTCGCGGTGCAGATTTCCGAGAACGAGCTTGAGGTCCGTGCGGCGACGACCGACACGGTCCATGGCGAGATGGCCGTGCTCCGGATACTGAACAAGAGCCCGAAGCTGTTTTCACTGTCGGACCTGGGGCTCTCCGAAGATTCGGCCGAGTCGCTGAAGAAACTGATCAAGGCGCCCTACGGCATCATCCTGGTGTCCGGTCCGACCGGCGCCGGTAAGACGACGACGCTGTACGCCGGGTTGAACGAGATCGACTCCCGGCGGCTCAACATCATCACTATCGAGGATCCGGTCGAGTACCGTTTCCCAGGGATCAACTCGATCCAGATCAACGACAAGGCGGGATTGACATTCCCGACCTCGTTGCGGGCAGTGCTCCGCCTCGACCCCGACGTGGTGCTCGTGGGTGAGATCCGTGACGCCGAGACTGCCCGGATCGCGGTGCAGGCTGCGCTGACGGGCCACCTCGTTATGTCATCGGTGCACGCCAACGACGCGGTGCGCGCGGTTTCCCGCCTCGTCGACCTGGGCGTCGAGCCGTTCCTGCTGTCGTCTGCACTTCTCGGAGTGGTGTCGCAGCGCATGGTCCGCAAAGTGTGCGATCACTGCACTGTGGACAAGGTCCCTGAGGGCGATGAAGCGGGTGCCGCCACCCAGCTGGGGTTCGATCCGAAAAACCCGATACCGATGGGTGACGGGTGTTACTTCTGCGGATTCACCGGTTACCGGGGCCGCACAGGGCTCTACGAGGTACTTTCTGCTTCGGAGGAGTTCAGGCAGCTGGTAATGCAGCGCGCTTCGAACAAGGAACTGATGGATGAGGCCAGGGCCACCGGGTTCCGGTCGATCAAGGAAGACGGCATTGACAAGGTCGCGGCCGGAATCACGACACCGTTCGAGATCATGCGGAGCGTCTACGCACTATGACAACAACCGTGGGTGGCGCCCGACCGGCCAGGAAACGACGAAAGACAAAGACGCACCGGAAGTTCAAGCCGGGGTACAAGCGTCTGCAGGCCCAGGGTGGTCAGGGCGCCAGGAGCTCGCAGGGTTCGTTTCTTTCAAAACTGACGAGCATCGAGATTGGCAGCAAGAAGGTCAAGCGGGCCGAGCTGATTTCGTTTTCACGAGAACTTGCGACCCTGATCGAGGCGGGAATCGGCATCGACTCGGCGCTGAACCTGCTGCATGACCAGCGGGCGGGCACGGCCTTCGAGGCTGTCATCCGTCAGCTTAAGGACGACCTGAACTCCGGCAAGACGATCGCCGAGTCGATGAGTTCGCAGCCGAACGTGTTCCCGCAGGTATACGTGCGCACTGTTTCCAGCGCCGACCGCGGCGCTCCCCTTACCACGACGCTGGGCCAGGCCGCCGATTTCCTCGATTCTGCCCAGTCGGCGATCGCCCAGGCGAAACGGTCGCTTATCTACCCGGTGATGGTGGTTTTCGTGGGTATCGGCATCGTGACGATGCTCCTCACGGTCTCGCTCCCGCAAATGATCGGCCTGTTCGAAACTATGGACGCCAGCCTGCCGATGCCGACAAAGGTCTTGATTGCCTTATCGGAGTTCATCCGGACGTATCCGCTCTACATCCTCGGGACACTGGTGGTGACGGTTGTGGGTGGCATGAAGCTGGTCAAGACGGACCGTGGGACCCTTTTTCTGCACCAGATGTTGCTGAAGGTCCCGATGCTCGGGCGGATCATCATCGGGGGCGATATCGCCCGTTCGACGGGTGCGCTGGCCTCGCTCTCCGAAGTGGGGTTACCGCTGCCGGAGGCGATGGACGTTGCCCAGGAAACGGCCGGCAACCTGGTCGTCAGGGCGGCGCTTCTCGAGGCCCGGGAAGGGCTCATAGCCGGCAACGGGCTGGCGCGCCCGCTCGAAAAGACGGGCCTGTTCCCGCCGACGTTCGTGCAGACCCTCAAGGTGGCAGAAGATACCGGGACGCTCGACGAAAACCTGCGGAGGATGTCGGATTTCTACCAGCAGGACTCGAGCGAGCGGGTGAAGGGCATGGTGGGATTGATCGAACCCCTGGCGACCATCACGGTCGCGCTCGCAGTCGGCTTCGTCGCAATGGCCGTAGTGATGCCCATGTACTCGATCCTGGGCTCGCTCGACCAGTAACGCCTGCCGTTGCGTGCTCCCGACGCCTTTTCCGGGTGCTATTTCAGGGGTTTTTATTGCTTGCTTCGCGGGCGTTTTACTCTCGTAGCACACCCAAAACCCACGCAGGCCAGTCAGGGGCCAATCCCCCCGTGCGCAATATGGAATGAGTACACATTCAGCAGTGTACGGATGATTCGCACCGCCCGAACGGAGAATCGGCGTCATGCCGTCGTCACCTCTCTCAATACAGGAGCGTAGAAGCGTGCACCGGACCCGCGCCGGTCGCGCAAAAGCCGGTAGGGCGCACACGCAGCGCGGCTTCGTGATGATCGAGATGATGCTGGCGGTGGCGATCGTGGGCACCGCAATGCTGGCGGTTGTAGCGGCGTTTTCGACGGCTGCACGCACCGCCGAATTCGTCGAAGAATCGACTACCGGCGAGTGGGTTGCGACATCGCAGATCGAGTTGATCAAGACCGCCGCCTACGTACTGACGCCCGGCACCTACGCAGCGGTCCCGGCGCCGGCGGGTTTCGCGGTTGCGAATACCACCGCAAACGTTGCCGGCGGCGATGCAAACATCCAGATCGTGACGGTGATCGTCACCCAGGGCGGCGAAAACGTGTACGAGACATCGGCACTGAAGGTGAACCGGTGAGCGCCATCGCAACGACACCCCCAATCGATAAAAACCGTTCTTCCGAGCACGGCGTGGTGTTGCTCGAGTTGGTCGTTTCCGTCGCCTTCATGGCGGTGGTCGGTGCGCTTGTCCTGAACATGCTTGGCGTTGGCTGGGAGCTACAGTCCCGCAACGGGGCCGTGCTGGAAGTGGCCGTCGACACCTCGACCTCGACCAGCTGGCTGATCCGTGACATCCACACCGCAACGGCCACCAACGTACCCGATGGCGGTGGTCCGCAGGCGACGGCGCAGTTCACCTGGACCGACACGGGCGGGGCCCACGTCTGCGATTACGCACTGGTTGGGGACGAAATGCGCAGGACCTGCGATGCCGCCGTGCTCAGTGTGGCAGACAACATCACCAACCTGGCGTTTGTGCGCGCTGGCGACCTGGTGACTATTTCGTACGACGTGACGGCTCCGGCACGGGCGGATATCGCCGACAGCATCGCGCTGAATGTTGCGCTGGGGGCAGGCTGATGTTTGCCATCCGGGGTTTCAGGATCATCGCCGACGCAGCGCGCCCCGGGCGGGCCGGGGGGCGCGCTGTCGACGGCAGCCATGCGGGTATCGCCCGGCAGCGGGGATTTTCGACCCTGATGCTGGCGTTGATCGGCCTCCTGGCCGGTTCCTCGCTGGCCGTTCCGGCGATGCAGCTGGCCGCCGGGACCCTCACCAGTTCCGTCGGGCCATCGGCGTCTATCGATGGCCGTTCTGCGGCAGAACACGCCCTCTGGCGGCTCCGCTTCGATCCCACGGTCCACACGGAAATGACCGGATCGCCACCGGAGACGTCATACGTCCTGGGATTTACCAGTGGAAACGCAAATGTTGACATCGTGGCGTCGTCCGATCCTCCCGCCGACAACGGGCTCACCGCAAGTCTGGTTATCACCCCCGGCATCATCCCGGAAGAGACGCCGACTACTGTCACCTACACCCTGACACTGACCAATGACGACACCGAGGCGCACGACGTAACCCGATTCGAGGCCAACCCGAGCGGTTCGTACAACCCGGCATATTTAGCCGGGACGACGACTGGTGCAACGACACAGAACCCGGTGTACCAGGCCGGTGAATGGCGGTGGGAACTCGTCACGCCGGTGAGTGTAACGGGATTCGGGGGCACTGCCAGCATCTCGTGGCAGATGACAGCTGACGAG
>JASLNQ010000175.1 GCA_030745955.1 Dehalococcoidia bacterium
GACCGATTCGCTCGTGATCGCCACGAACTACTCAGGCGGCAGCATCGGCGTCCTTCCGATCAACGACGACGGCTCGCTCGGTGAACTGACCGATTTCATCCAGCACGAAGGCTCTTCGATTAACACCCGCCGCCAGGAAAAGGCACACGCACACTCGGTCAACATCGACAAGTCGAACGCGCACGCCTACGTGTGCGACCTCGGCATGGACAAGGTGTTTGTCTACGACATCGACCACGCGAACGGAAAACTGACGCCTTCAGCGCAGGGTTCCGTCGACGAGGTTGCGGGTGAAGGTCCGAGGCACTTCGATTTCCACCCTTCGGGCAAGTACGTCTACGTGATTAACGAACTCGGCTGCACCATTACCCTCTACAACCTCGGTGCAGACGGGAGTCTTACGCCGGTGCAGACCGTCCCGTCCCTCCCCGAAGGCTGGGAGGGCGATAACACGACGGCCGACATACACGTATCGCCGGACGGTGATTTCGTTTACGGCTCGAACCGCGGCCACGATTCGCTGGTGATCTACGGAATCGACCAGGCGACCGGGAAGATGACGTACATCGGGCACCAGTCGACCCTCGGCAACGAGCCGCGTAACTTCGCAATCACGCCGGACGGGGCATTCCTGCTGGCCGAGAACCAGAACTCAGACACTATCGTGACGTTCAAGCGCGAGTCCGATGGCACACTCACCGCCACCGGCTCCGTTATCGACGTGCCGGCTCCGGTCTGCATCCAGTTCATGCCAGTCGGCGGTTAGCGGGCTAAACCCCCTCTCCGTGGGGAGAGGGCTGGGGTGAAGGGGAATGTCTCATAGTCGAATACGACTACCGAAATCCCGCCGGAACCCTGAGGGAAAAAATGAGAATCACCGATGTCAAAGTGTTCCGGACGGCCACACCCGTGCACAAGACCGCGGGAACCAACTGGCTGTTCGTCCGAATCGACACCGACGCCGGTGTTTCCGGCTGGGGTGAAGGTTCCCTGCAGTACAAGGACGCCGCACTTGAGGCGGAAATCCTCGACTTCGCGAAATTCCTCGAAGACAAGGACCCCCTCAGGATCGATTGGATCTGGACCTCGCTGTACCGCCGCGTGACGTGGGCTGGCGGGCCCGTCTCGATGTCGGCTATCTCGGCGATTGACCTCGCCTTGTGGGACCTGAAGGCCCGGCTGCTCGAGGTGCCGGTGTGGCAACTTGCAGGCGGCATGCACCGTGAAAAAGTCAGGGTCTACGCCAACGGCTGGTTCGAAGACCTGACAGAGCCCGTTCAGGGAGTACCGGCCGAAACAGTCGCCCGGCAGGCATCACCGAAGCTCCACGCTGAGGCGGCAACCCGCCTGAAGAACGAAGGGTGGACCGCCCTTAAGTTCTATCCGTGGGGCGGTCCGCAGGTCGTCACGCCCGAACGCATCCAACACGGTGTTGAACTGGTGCGAGCGGTGCGGGAAGCGGTTGGCCCCGACATGGAGATCGGCATCGACATCAGGGCCAGGCTCGACCCCTGGAGTGCCGGTCGCGTCGCCCGGGAGCTTGAGCAGTTCAACATTGCCTGGATGGAAGAACCAATCCTTTACGACAACGTCGAGGCGATGGCCGAGTTCGCCCATTCGGTGCGAGTGCCAGTATCGACCGGTGAACAGCTCTACAACCGCTGGGAGTTCCGGCCGCTGCTGGCAACCAACACGGTCCGGATGATCCAGCCCGACATCTGCCACTGCGGCGGTTTCTCCGAAATCCGGAAAATCGCATCGATGGCCGAAACCCACTACGTATCGGTCGCCCCGCACAACTCGAACGGGCCGATCTCGACGCTGGCAAGCCTGCACCTCGACATGAGCATACCGAACGCGTTCGTGCAGGAGATATTCGTGTCGTTCTTAGAGCGGTACGGAGAAATATTGACCGGCCCGATCGACATCACCGACGGCCACGCCCGCGTCCCCGATGGTCCCGGTTGGGGTGCCGAAATCGACCTGGAAGCGCTGGCAAAATACCCGCCAACCGACTTCACACAGGTAGATTCCGAACCATACCAGGCCTTTTGAGCGAGCCGGACCAGATTTCCCGACCGAAGCGGAGGGACCTCGGCGAATTCACCCCTGAACACAGCCAAAACCCGTCATACGCGACCCCACTCCAGGTCCCTCGGCTCCGATGACTCCGCTCGGGAAATCAGCAGCACCCGCTCCCACCTACTCGACAATCGCCCGGCGCTCCGACTCAACCTCCTCAAACCAAGTCTCCAACTCGGTCAACATGCGGCTCGCCACCTCCGGGTTCCCTGCAGCCACATCGTGTTCCTCTCCGGGATCGGCTCCAAGGTCGTACAACTCGGGCGTCGGCGCATCAGGAACGATCTTTCGCGGCTCGGGCCAATCGAACTTCTCAGTAATATTCTCCGGGTAGTACTTGTACTCGATGTCCTTCTCCACATACCGCTCGGCAAGCCGTTTGTCAGCCTCCGTCGCGTACGCAATATCGAGGGCAGGGCGGACCAGCTTCCAATCGCCATGCCGCATCCCCGCGTTAGTCGTGCCGATCGGTGAATCACCGTTGAACTGCCAGAAGCGACGGGGTGGCTCCTGGAGCGAATCGCCACGCAGCACCACCGACATATCGTGCCCATCGACCGGCTTCTCACCGATGTGTGGAACCCCGGCCAGCGACAACAACGTCGGGAGCCAGTCGGTGAAACAAACCTGGTCGTCAATCTCGGTGTCCTGTGGCAGACCGTTTGCCCAGCGGGCAATCATCGGCACACGTATCCCACCCTCATACACAGATCCCTTGGCACCCGCGAACCCGCAATTGAATCGTCTGCCATCAAGCGAAACCCCTTCCGGCACCTGGTCCGCCCGGTGTCCGAACGCCGGGCCGTTATCGCTGGTGAACATCAACAGCGTGTCGTCTTCGATTCCTGCAGTGCACAGAGCCTGATGAATCCTCGCAATACCGCGGTCCATCACCTCGATCATCGCGTAAATAAGCGAGATCCCCAGTTCAAAACCGGCCTCGACATACTTCTGAGTAACGTCCTCCGGTGCCTGCAACGGACTGTGCGGCGCGTTCCACGTGACCATCAGGAAGAACGGCCCCGAAGAGCTGTGGCGACTTATGAAACCCACCGCCTCGTCCGCAAGGACATCGGTCAGGTAGCGCCCGTCCGATCTCTCAAGCGAACCGTTCCGGTCCAGGTTCCACCGGTAGTAGTCGGCCCACCCACCCCGGAACCCGGCGAACTCATCGAAGCCGCGGGCATTGGGATGAAAGCGCGGATCGAGCGCACCGTTGTGCCACTTCCCAACCATCCCGGTCGCATAACCCGCCGCCTTGAACGAATCGGCCAGCGTGACCTCGTCCAGGGCGATCCGGTCGTTACCGAGCACTTCCTGCGGCGTGACAGCGCCGGTGCGGATCGGGAAGCGACCGGTGAGGAGGGCGGCCCGGGAAGGCGAGCACACGGGAGAGCCGGCGTAATGCTGCGTTAGCCGTAGCGACTGCGAAGCGAGCTCGTCGAGGGCCGGCGTGTGAACACGGCCCTCCGAGTACAGGCCAAAGTCACCGTAGCCCATGTCATCGGCGACCATCAGGACAATATTTGGATCGGTCAATTCACTACTCTCAGTCGTGTTCTGGCAATTTCGGCGAGTCGATTCGGCTGAATTTTCGAATCCCCCGCCTACGGGCCATTCAGCATCGCGGGCCCCGCGAACAATTTAGCAACATCTCGCCGTCGGGGTTGGCGTGCTGAACCGCGGCCGTTATCGTAGTCCACGAATCCTGATCGGTGTATCGGGTTCGCAAATAATAAGAGATCGGCGAAAGGCTGGAAAAACACATGGCGATGGAAACCAGTGTCCTTGGCAAGACCGGGCTCGAAATTGGACGTCTTGGGATAGGACTGTCGGAAGTCGGCTACAACCTCGATCTGGCCGATGTCGACCAGGTCCGCTCGGTGATTCACGAGGCGCTGGACCACGGCGTGAACTTCCTCGATACCGCGGCCTGCTACGGGATCAGCGAGGAACTGCTGGGGATCGTCGCTTCCGACCGGCGTGACGAGTTCGTGCTGGCAACGAAAGCCGGACATTTCCTGCCCCGCGGCGAGGGCGAAGACTGGACCTACGAACTGGTTGCTTCTTCGATCGACCGTTCACTCGAACTGATGAAGACCGACCACATCGACCTGGTCCAGCTCCACTCCTGCACCGTTGAAATTCTTGAACGTGGCGATGTCGTCCGGGCCCTCCAGGACGCCCGTGCGGCGGGTAAGACACGGTTCATCGGCTACAGCGGCGACAACGAGAACGCGAAGTGGGCGGTCACCAGCCGGCTTTTCGATACGCTGCAAACAAGCTTCAACCTGGTCGACCAGTCGGCACGCACCAACCTTTTCGCCGACGTGGAAGCGGGTGGCATGGGCCTGATAATCAAGCGCCCGATCGCTAACGCTGTCTGGGGCGCACCGGCCGATCCGCAGCCCTACAGCCACATCCCCGACTACGCGGCCGAGTACTTCCGCCGCGCCGGGGTGATGGCCGCCGAAGGACCGCTGGCCGACGACCCAGGCGACCGTATCCGGCTCGCACTCGGCTTCACGTTCGCCCACACGGAGGTCGACGTGACGATCGTCGGCACGCAGCGGCCCGACCACATGCAGTCGAACCTGGACATGGTCTCGAAACCGCTGGGAGTGTCCGAGTCCACAGTTGCCGACCTTCACGCCCGGTGGGACAGGTTCTCGGACGGCTGGGAGCAGCGCGGGTAGCCCGGAATGGCAACGACTCAATACAATAGATGAACGTTCGACTTCTGGTTGAACCCACCTGCCGGGGGAGTGGCGAAATGGCAGACGCGCATGCCTTAGGAGCATGTGCCTTAACAGGCGTGTGGGTTCGAATCCCACCTTCCCCACCATTTCAGGTACAAGATAGGTGTTTCAACTTATTAGGACTTGAACCCGTCGCTGTACGCCGGGTGTCTAGGCTTCAACATTTGATGGTTAATGTAAAAAAACGGAAATCGTCGAAGAAATTCCCAACACGAGCAAATCGACGTCCTAAACCATAGTTGAACAAATCGATGCAATCGAACTCACAGAGAAAAATTCCAGGCGTTGATGTGCTTTCAG
>JASLNQ010000176.1 GCA_030745955.1 Dehalococcoidia bacterium
ATAGCCCTTTACATCGCACACAGATGACTCCAGGACATGTACATATGATGTCAACAGAGCCAATCGAGTTCAGCATGGCAGATGATGAGTGTGGATCGGTGAGTGGCAAACCTCCAACCGTCAAATATGATGTGCCGCAACCAACACCTGATTGGAGTTACCGATGAGCAGCGTGGAAATACCCGCAAGCCTGGACCGTGACGAACTGAAAAGCGCCATCGCCGAGGAATACCGGCAGGTGGCGTCCTCACCCGACCAGGGGTTCCACTTCCACACCGGCAGGAAGCTCGCTGGGCTGCTGAAGTACGACGAAGCGCTGCTCGATCCCGTTCCCGAATCCACGATCGAGTCGTTCGCGGGCACCGGAAACCCCTTCCTCATGGGCCACCTGAACGCGGGCGAACAGGTCCTCGATGTCGGCAGCGGCGCCGGTCTCGACAGCCTGATAGCAGGCGGCATGGTCGGTCCCGAAGGCCATGTGACCGGCGTCGACATGACCGAGGCCATGCTCGAAAAGGCGCAGGCATCGGCAGCCGAAATGGGCGCAGCGAACGTCGAGTTCGTGCAGGGTGACGCCGAGTCCCTCCCGCCCTCCGACAACACGATCGATGTCGTTATCTCCAACGGCGTCTTCAACCTGGTCCCTGCCAAACCGAAAGTGCTGCAGGAAATGTTCCGGGTGCTCAAACCCGGCGGCCGCCTCCAGGTAGCCGACATCGTCGTCAGCCGGGCGGTGCCCCTCGAGGCGAAAGAGGACATCAACCTCTGGACCGGGTGAATTGCCGGCGCTCTGCTGGAAGCAGAGCTCGAACAGCTCATCGGCGAAGTGGGTTTCACCGGCTTCGAGGTCATCTGGAAGGAAGATATCTACGCCGGTGCGGCTCAGGAATCGAGCGCCCTCGCCTACGGCACGCTGGGCATTACCTTCCGTGCGAGAAAACCCGTCGGCTAACCTTCATCGAAACACCAGCCTCCCGAACAACCCGTCCGCACACCGGGGCAATGGCCCGATTCTCATTTCGCCCCCGGGGCGGGCATGACAGTTTCTGGTCACTTCGCGTCATACCATGCGGTCGGTTGAGTCGCTATATTCGGTGAACATGACCATCACACAGCGGACTTACGACCACGCACGGGATTTCGACAGGGTCGGCCGGTTCCTCACCGCGACCTACTACGACCCCGCCACACCACAGCACGGCCACATCAACTGGCTGATGTCGCGCTGGGAATACATGCACTACCACCCGCTGATCGAGGGTGTTGACCTCAACACGATCGCCATCTGGGAGTCCGGCGGCGATATCGTCGCCGTAGCGCACCCCGAACACCCCGGAAGTCCTGCCTACTTCGAGATACACCCCGCACACGAATCACGCCTCCTTAAGTACGAAATACTGGCGCACGCCGAAAAAGTGATCTGCGCCGCGGGTGACAATCCCGCCAATCAAAAACACGAGGGCATCTACCTCGTCGACGGCGACGAAGAGTTCCGCAAGATCGCCAGGGCCGCAGGCTACTCGCCAACTGAAAGCCGTGAGCCAACCACCCGGGTCGCAACCGGATCGGTCGCCGACTCGTCTCCGCTGCCCGCCGGTTACCGGCTGCAAAGCATGGCCGACGACAACGACCTGGTGAAAATGCACCGCCTCCTGCACCGCGGGTTCGACCACGCCGGTGAACCGCCGGAGGACGGAGTGGCCGAGCGGGCCTTCATGCAGTCGGCCCTCAACTTCAGAAAAGACCTGAATATCGTGGCCGTTGCACCGAACGGTGACTGGGCCTCGTACTGCGGAATGTGGTACGAACCGGCCCAAAAAATCGCCTACGTCGAGCCGGTCGCCACCGATCCCGATTACCGCCTCCGGGGACTCGGCAAGGCTGTGGTGGCCGAGGGCATCAGGCGGTGCCAGGCCCTGGGCGCAGAAGTCGCCTACGTCGGAGCGACATTTCCGATATACCTCTCGCTCGGGTTCAGGCTGGTGTACGGGTCGAGAAAATGGACGCGCCGGTCGCCATAGTTACCGGGACGCCGCCGCTCCACAGGAGTACATTTGGCCGGTCAGTTTCCAGGGTCCTGAACCGGGCGGCTCGACTGCCAACCGTCCAACCCCGGTTGCTCGACCGGAGAAATCGCTCTATTGGAACTCTGGATTCTCGCGGCCCTCGCGAACCCGCTCATATTCTCGATCGTCACGCTCATCGACAAGCGCGTGCTATCGGGCTTCGATCTTGCCCTCCCGAGCTTCAACCTGTTCGTCGGCGGCAGCCAGGGCCTCTTCGGCCTTACTTTTATCCTGCTCAACCTCCCCGCGGGAGTCGAGCTCGACGTAATCGCCAGGGCCTGGTCGATCGGCGTGATCCAGGGCTTCTCGCTGATATTCATGTTCTGGATGCTCAAGCGCGAGGACCCCTCCCGGGTGATCCCGGCGATGCAGACCACCCCGATCTACGTAGCCCTGCTCGCATGGATCATCTTTGGCGAATCGCTGGGCACGCTGGAATGGGTCGCCGTGCTGCTCGCGGTGACCGGGAGCGTGCTCGCATCGGTGCGGGTCGGATCGCTCAGTCCCAACGGCAGGGTCGGATTCCAGCCCGTCTTCCTGCTGCTCGCGCTGGGCGCGGTGTTGATGGCTAGCTCGCAGCTGGTCACAAAGTCGATCGTCGACGACCTGTCGACCCTGCAAATCGTTTCGCTGCGGGGTATCGGGCTCTTCACCGTCATGTGGGGGGTGTTCGCCCGCCCCGCCGCCCTGAAAGGCCTTGGCGCGTTCCTGTTACAGCCCCGCCGTGCCCCGTGGCTCATCATCTCGGAAGGGGTGATGCCGTTCAACGGCCACCTGCTGGTCACCTACGCCATCGGCAAGGGGCCCGTCGCCCTGGTGTCGGCCTTGGTGGCGCACGGCCCATCTTCGTGTTCAGCCTCAGCGCACTCGGTGCATGGCTGGCCCCAAAGCTGATCTACGAGAAGTTCACCCGCCCCGACCTCGCCCTGAAACTGGTCTCGGCAACGATGGTAGTCGCGGCAGTCGTGATCATCTCCACGGCCTGACCTAACCGGTCACGAAGTGTCGCCACCGGACAGTCGCAATCCCGACGGTCGTCGGTCGACCACGGCCTTTTCCATGACAAACTGTCCTCCTTCCGCACCCGCACAGCCACACCCAACGGCCCGGCGGGCAAGGAGCATCTGATGTCGGACACCGACGAACGCCCACCGCGAAGTCTGCTGGAAGCTGTGTTCCGCCGGTCGGGGCTCCCCTGGCACCTTGCGGCCCTCGTCGTCGGCCTCATCCTTGTCGGGCTGGCCGTTGGCGCACTCGCCCTGGACGGCAACCTAGTCGACACCGATCTCACAGAGTGGCGATGGGCCCTCATGAGCCCGGTGCTGATCACCTACCTCCTCATCGTGGAACCGGCGTTATCAAGGTTAAAGGACCGCGCCGACGCCGCGCTCGAAGCGCTCCCGCATTCCGGGGCCGATGCGCCGGCGACCCCGGCTGCGAGGCGACGGGTGATGACGGTACGGGGCGAGTTGATTGCCCTGGCGGTGGGCTTGGCCATTGGCGTGGCGCTGTACAACCCCTGGGAGCCCGGCGAACTGAACAGCTGGAGCACCGGTCTGCGCGTGGCCGCGCTCGGTATCGTCACGTTCGGACTAATGGCGCAGTTCGTCTACCTGGGCATCGCCAGCACCGCGTCTTTCAGCAGGCTCCTATCGCGTCCGGTGGACATCGATCTGTTCCGTCCGTGGCTCCTTTACCCGGTAGGCCTCTGGAGCCTCGCGGTATCGCTCTGCCTTATCGGTGGCGGCACGATAGCCGCGATCGTCCAACCGAACGACGAGTGGGACCTGGATTTTTTCATTGCGATCGGCGCAGTGACGCTCAGCGCCGCGGCCGTCTTCTACCTGGGTCTGAAAGCGACTCACAACGTGATGGCCCACGCCAAGCAGAAAGAAGCCGACCTGACCCTGCAGCAATTGAACGGGCTAACGCTGGACCTGAAGCGGATGGCGGCAACCGGCGACCACGCCAGGATGCAGCAGGTATCGAGCGCGATGTCGGCGTGGGCAGTGCATGAACGGCGGCTCCAGGGCGTTCCGACCTGGCCGTACAACATGGCGATCCTCCGCAGGCTCCTGGTTTCGCTGCCGCTCCCACTGGCCGCAGCAGGAGGCAAAGTTCTCGTGGCCAGCGGACTGTTCTGAGGCAATGTGAACCCGGGGGGAGGACGCGTCCCCACCACAGGTCCCTCCGCCCTCTGCCATGCTGAACTTGCCTGCCCTGAGCGCAGTCGAACGGGACCAGGTATCCCCCACCACCACAACCAACAACCGCCTAACCGTCATCTCGACCGGAGCGGAGAGATCTAACTTCACCTGCCTGCCCCAACCGCCCAAACACCAACGACCCGATTTCCCGACCAGAGCGGAGGGACCACCGGCCAACGCGAAAAAACTCGACGATTCAGCTAACCCCGAACCTGCCAGCACCCACGCCCTAATCCCCACGCCACACCACTGTCATCCCGGACTTGATCCGGGATCACCACCCAAAACGGGAAGACCAGGCAACTCAGCCAACCCTGAACCTGTCATCATCTGTTATTTATACGAATCTGAACCCGATTCCCCGTTACAATCCACTGGGAGAGACCGGCTGTTCGCGGGATCGCGAGTAATACTGAATCAAGTTCAGCATGACAGTTGAGTGTGATGGCTGGGGTCAGAGTCGGCATTCCCCCTCAACCTAACCTTCTCCCTCGGGCAGAAGGCATTCATCACGGACACGGGCGCACGCGACACCACCCGTATCCCGTCACAGCAGTCGGGACGGCGGCAGTTTGTACGACGTTGGAGATATTGCCCCTAGTCGTCGATCGCCGCGTTCACCAGCACCTGCAGCTCCCTGCGGATTGGGTACTGGTCCGAAGGCAACAACTGGGTCATAAACACAACCACAACCTCCTCAGCCGGGTCGATCCAGAAAGCCGTGCTTGCCGCGCCGCCCCAGGCATACTGTCCCACCGACCCGACGATTTGCGAGGTGCTCGGCTCCAGCACCACCGAGAACCCCAGTCCGAACCCGATCCCATCGAAGGTCGCCTCGCTCCACCTGCCCGGCAGCGCGTGCTCGGC
>JASLNQ010000177.1 GCA_030745955.1 Dehalococcoidia bacterium
CTGGATGATTCAAACACACGGCTCGCGGTAACTGCCGAGCGTGCGTTCCTGGAAGCAGTGGGTGGCGGTTGCTCGGCCTCTGTCTCGGCGCACGCGAAGGTTGACGGAAACAGTATCGAGGTCTCGGCCTTCGCCTCGACTCCGGATGGCAAGCAAATGATCCGGGAACGATTTATCGACAATGCGGTTGGCGTCGACGATGCCGCCGAACTGGGTACGAAACTGGGTGAACTTTTCGTGGAACGTGGCGCCAGACAACTCGTGTCGGGAGAACCGGAATAAACGATGCAGGAATCTGAGAATTACCAGGGCAAGGTGTACCTGGTTGGCGCCGGACCCGGTGATCCCGGCCTTATCACGGTCAAAGGACTGGAGTGCCTGCGGAACGCCGATGCTGTTGTGTACGACCGCCTGGCTTCGCCACGTTTACTTGCAGAGGCCCGGTCCGACGCCGAGCTGTACGACGCGGGTAAAGGTCGTGACAACCACCGGATGACCCAGGACGAGATCAACCATCTTCTGATTGAACTGGGTGTTCAGGGAAAGACAGTGTGCCGGCTGAAGGGCGGGGACCCGTTCGTTTTCGGCAGGGGTGGCGAGGAAGCCCTGGAGCTCGCGGCAGCGGGCATCCCGTGGGAAGTGGTCCCGGGCATTTCATCTACGATCGCCGCTCCGGCGTACGCTGGCATTCCGGTTACGCAGCGCGGGATGTCGACATCGCTTACGATCGTAACCGGCAGTGAAGACCCGAACAAGTCCGACTCCACGATCAACTGGGACGCACTCGCGGGGCTGTCGGGAACGCTGGTGTTCGTGATGGGGTGGAAGGCGATGGACGACATTGTCAACGCCCTGATCACGCGGGGTGTCCCGGGAGACCGGCCATCTGCCCTCGTCCAGTGGGGGACAACTGCGAGTCAACTGACGGTGACCGGGCCTGTGAGCGAAATCGTGGCAACTGGATTGAAGGCCGGAATCGGAGCACCCGTTGCCCTCGTAATCGGCGAAGTGGCCGGGCTGCGGGAGGCTCTTGCGTGGTTCGATAACCGGCCGCTCTTCGGCAAGCGGGTCCTTGTGACGCGGGCACGTTCGCAGGCAAGTCGCCTGGTGGCAAAACTCGAGGAGCTCGGGGCCGAGGTGCTCGAATACCCGGCAATCGAGATTGTGCCGGTCCGCGATCCGTCACCACTCGACGCGGCGCTGCGCAACATTTCAGCATATGACTGGATGATGTTCACCAGCTCGAACGCGGTCCGTGGGATTACCGAGCGAATGCGCGTCATCGGCATCGATTCACGGGCACTCGCCCACCTCAAGTTCGGCGTCATCGGACCGTCAACGGCCCGGGCGCTTGCTGGGATTGGGATAACGCCCGACGCGATGCCCGACGACTACATTTCGAGTGCGATGGTCGACCTGCTCACTAAAATGGACAGTATCCCGAGCAACGTTCTTTTCCCACGTTCGGAGATCGGGCGTGAGACGCTGGCGAACGGCCTGCGGGAGATCGGGGTGCAAGTCGAGGAGGTTATCGCCTATTCGACAGAAACACCCGACGACACTGGCGACCTGGCCCGTGAGGCCTACGAGCGGGGTATCGACTTCACCACGTTTACGAGTTCTTCGACAGTTCGCAACCTTGTCGGGTTACTGGGTGGCAGTCCCGATCTGATTAACACCGGACGAAACGCGGTTATCGGTCCGATAACGGCCGAAACCGCCTTGGAACTCGGGGTGAATGTCGATATCCAGGCCGAAGAGCGGTCGATAGACGGATTGGTTGATGCGATAACACTGCTTGCACGAAACGGCTCCGCCACCGGTGCCAACGACAACGGTAGCGCCATCGCCGACGCCTGAGGAAGATAATAGGCAGATGACCAGCGACCAGTACTCCCAATTCCGCAGGTTGCGCCGCAACCCGACACTGCGGAAAATGCTTGCCGAAACCCGGCTTTCAGCTACTGAGTTCATCTACCCGATGTTCGTTGTGAACGGCACGGGCATCCGCACTCCGATCGAGCCCATGCCCGGTATCGACCAGATGTCGGTGGATGTCGCTGTGGAAGAGGCCCAGAGGGCTTTCAAAGCCGGGGTCAATTCGGTCCTGCTCTTCGGAATACCAGATGAGAAAGACGCCACAGGGTCGCGGTCGAGTTCACCTGACGAAGCGGTCCAGCAGGCCGTTGGAGCCATAAAAAAGGTATCACCCGACACCCTTGTGATCACCGATGTCTGCCTGTGCGAGTACACCGATCACGGCCATTGCGGGGTCGTCGATGACAACGGCGTGGATAACGAGGCCACCCTGCCCCTGCTCGCAGAAACGGCGGTTTCGCATGCCGAGGCCGGGGCCGACATGGTCGCACCATCGGCAATGATGGATGGGCAGGTCGCAGAGATCCGAGCAGGATTGGACGACAGCGGGTTCCCGGACACTCCGATCATGGGTTACTCGGCAAAATACGCCTCGGCGTTCTACGGTCCTTTCAGGATCGCAGCCGACTCGACTCCGCAGTTCGGTGACCGGCGGACGTACCAGATGGCCCCGACGCAGGGAAGTGAAGCCATGCGTGAGATCGAGGCCGACCTTGAGGAGGGCGCAGACCTGGTGATGGTCAAACCGGCGCTCGTTTATCTCGATGTCATCAAGGAAGCCTCATTGCGTTTCGACGCACCGATCGCGGCATATAACGTGAGCGGCGAATACTCGATGCTGGCGGCCGCCGGGAACGCTGGCTGGCTCGAACCCGAACGCGCCATGATGGAGGTCCTGACCGCCATCAAGCGGGCGGGAGCCGACCTGATCATCACGTACAGCGCGATCAAAGCGGCGGAATTGCTCTCGAAAAGTTAGTTTCTTCCGCCGTTGTGCCTGGCCGTGCGGGTTGCCGGTTGTCTGCTTGCTCACGGTGCTTTATTGCACAAGGCCTCTTCCCTGCCGGCGAGGTGATCCGTCAGCCACCCGGTTCATCTTTGAACTCGTCAAGACGGGTGCTGTTTCCCAGTGCACACGGATTTTTTTACCGTTCGTCGCACTGGCAGATTACCTGGAGCATGCGACAATTACCCGCTGCGGCCCTTGGATTGGCCGTTGGGCTGGTTTCGGGTAACCAGGAGGGGCTACCGCATGAGCGAGCTAATTTCTGCCAACAACCTCAGGGGGCTGGCAGCCGAACTTATCGCAACGTTCACGTTCGTTTTCGTGGGTATCGGCGCTGTCGGAGCGGCGCTGTCGATGACCACACCGATCGACGGTACCGGGCTGGTAATAATCTCCCTGGGCCACGGATTAGGAATCTTTCTTGGGATCGTGGTGATCGGTCGCGTCACTGGCGCTCACCTGAACCCGGCCGTGACTATTGCCATGGTTATTTCCGGCAACATCGGGATAATTCGTGCGGTGTCGTATATCGTCGGGCAGCTTGCGGGCGCGGCTCTCGCGGCATTGCTCCTCGACCAGTTCGTGTGGGGATTGGGCAACCTCGGAGTTCACGGACTGGGCGCTACGGAGACGGGCGATGGCCTTGTCATCGAAGTCATCCTCACCTTCTTCCTGGTGTTCACGATCTTCGCGACAGCGGTCGACAAACGGGGCAACGCGGCGTGGGCGCCCCTTGCTATTGGCATGGTCATTTTCGTTGACCACCTGATCGCCGTTCCACTAACCGGCGCCTCGATGAACCCGGCACGCAGCTTTGGTCCGGCGCTTATTCACGGTGTGTGGACCGATCACTGGCTGTACTGGGCGGCCCCGATCCTCGGCGGTGTTGTCGCAGCTATCGTCTACGTGGTGATCCTGGGTACGAAAGAAGACCAGGACAGACTCGGCATGATCAATATGGGGACAGACTGAGCCGGGGTCGAGCCGAAACTGGATCAAGGAAGAAACGCGATCGGACCGGCGGTAAACGTGCTGCGGTGACTGTATGGTTTCGGCAGCATGATCCCGGTAGCGAAAATTCAGACTCCTCGACAAAACGGAAGACCGGCAGCGCCAACTTTGTTAGCACTGCCGGTTTTCGTTTTAGCCACGGCGCTGGTTGTGGCCGGGATCGTGTGGACCGGGTGCTCGTCGGGCAGTGAATCGGGCGCCGAATCGGATCCGGGGATCTCGGACATAGCGATTGATGGCAGCCGAGAAGCGCGTCGTGCTGTCCTCCAAACCGCTCTTGACGAATGGCGGGAAAGTGAACTCATCACCGGGGTGTCGATGTCGGTCTTTTCTCCGGCGACCGGGCAAATCGACCTGGCGAGTGGGCTTGCGAAGCGGTCGATCGATCCCGACCGGTTCCCCGATGAGGCGCTGACGGCGGACCGTCCGATGTTTGCCGCCGATCTCACGCATACCCTCGTGGCAGCGGTGATAATTCAACTTGCCGGACAGGGCGCACTGGAACTGGGTTCGCCGATCGACACGTGGTTTCCAGACATTACCAATTCCGAGCAGATAACTGTGCGGAACTTGCTCGTACACACCAGCGGAGTACCGATCTTTTACACAGAGGAATTCCTAGACGTCCTGTACGAGCAGGAGCCGAACCTGGCACAGTCGCCCGACGACGTGATTGCGGTCGCGGACGCGGTGTCCGGTGGCTCGTACTTTGCGCCCGGGACGCAGTACGGATACTCGAAGACAAACTACCTGCTGCTCGGGCGCATCATCGAGCAGGTCACCGGTGAGCCACTTGAGGTTGAACTTCGGAGTCGCTTTTTCGATCCGCTGGGTTTGAATAACACTTACCTCGTAGGCCGCGAAAAGATTCCAGGCAGTACACCGCTTGGCTATGAGTACGCCGGGCCCGACACCGACGCCCCGACCGCTGTCGATGGGCATGTACCGCAGACGCCCACAGTGTCGATAATCAGCGCCGAGTGGGCATCTGGCGGCCTGGTTTCGACTCCGGGTGACCTGATCAAGGTGGTGCGGGCAATTTTCGATTCACCGGGATTAGCCGACATCGCACGAGAAATGCTCCGGGTAGCTGAACATCCGGCACAGGAATCGGAGGCCGCGAGGGTTGATTCCGGGGCCGGGGTTTTCGTTTGGACGGAAGACGGTCGGCCGGTGATCGGGCAGTTCGGGTTTATCTATCCGTTCTCGGCCCAGTTCACGTTCT
>JASLNQ010000178.1 GCA_030745955.1 Dehalococcoidia bacterium
GATGGCTTGTCTGGATCGTGATGCTGCTGCCACTGATCGGCATCGCCTTCCTCGGCGGTCGGACCTGGGCGGCGAGACTGAAGTGGGCCGGTGGGATTGCCGCCGTTTGCGGGATCATCATCTACGCCGGCATCTTAATTAGCTGGTCTCTTTCCCTCAGTGACATTGCTAACGACCAGGTTCCCGCGTTCGATTCGATCAGCCCGGAATTCAGCGTCAACAATCCGCACCTGACCGCTGAACTTGAAAGCGGCGAGTTGAAAACACGGGTTGCAGACGCCTTCGATTCGTTCCAAAACTCATGGCGAAACCAGGCAGTTCCCTGGATTATTGCAGGAGTCGTGGCGTTTGCAGCAGGGGTGGCACTTTCTCGGGGGAGCGGACGGCGACCCGGTGGCAAACGCCCCAGCACAATACCCTGGCCCGGAGTATCCGGGACCGCGGCATCGGGGGCAGGCGATGACTCGGCTCAATCCCCGGCAGTCGTGATACCGGCCGAAGGCAGCGAGGACGATGAGCCCGGCGAAGAAGCCGATCGTTCTGAGGAGTCGGCCCGATCAGAATCGGATCCCGAACCTGAAGATAAATCGCCCACGTAGCTGTCAACGGTTCGTGTGGCGTTTCGCTCAGACCGCACCGCGTTCGATCGCGTCGATCACCATGCGGACCGCCGCAGCCACCAGGTGAATGTCCACCGTGTCGGGTGTATCGGTGGGTCTGTGGTAGTGCGGGTTCCTGAAGTTAGCGGAATCGCTGATCATCACGGCCGGAATTCCCGCTCGCCAGAACGGCGCATGGTCGCTCCGCCGGAGATTGCGGACAAGCGGCATCCACCACGGCACCTCCAGCGGCAGTAACGGCAACCGGACACCGGGTTTCGCCGCACTCGCTTCGAGTTGCCTGGCTATCGCCCGCCCGGATCCCCTTGAGAGAACCACAAGCGAATCAGCAGCATATCGCTGTTCTCGAAGCGCCTTGTAGGCCCTGCGAAACAGGAACCTGAACGACCCCGGCAGGCGCTGCTTGATGGTTGATGAACTGAAGCCAATCGACTCGAAGATGATGGCGACCGAGGGTTTTTCAGCGGCTGCCAGTTTCGCGACGTACTCTGTCGAGCCGTGAAGCCCGTCGGCGGGCGACTGTATCTCTTCAGCGTCGAACGCCACGAACACAAGCTGGCGCTCACAACCCGACCCGACCAGCGCCCTCGCACACTCTAGCAGCGCCGCGACACCGCTGGCATTGTCGTCGGCACCCGGTGAACCGGGAACGGTGTCGTAGTGGGCACCGAGCAGAATCGCCCCAGAACCCACAGAATCCCCTGAGCGGAGGTCCAGTGCTCCAATGACATTGGTCCCCCGCCTCGCAGGGGTCTGCTCGGGGATTCCGAACAACTGGTGCGATACGGCCAGGCCGATCCGCTCGAACTCAGCCGTAATCCAGTCCATCGCGCCTTTATGAGCCTCGGGGTCCTCCCGCGAGTTCCTGGGGGTCGCGGCGAGCCGTTCAACGTCCCGCTGAATGCGTGCCCGGCCTCCCGCCTCTGATTGCGACCCTGATTCCAACAAATCCACCTGTGAACGAGCCCTGCAGAGCTGCGGCCTTTTGGCAGGCCGTCTGCCGGGCGTATACTCCGCCAGCCAGCATGTTAAGTGGGTTGGAGCATTTTGGGGTAGGTCCCCAATCAAACCGATTCTTTTGGAGTTGTGATGTACATCCTCATGGTGCGACTGAAGGTCAAGGAAGACCGTATCGACGATTTCATCGCCGCCTCGATTGGCGATGCCCGAGGCTCGGTGATGAACGAGCCGGGCTGCCGCCGCTTCGACATTATCCAGGCCGCCGACGACCCGGCATCCTTCGCTTTTTGCGAGGTGTACAGCGACGAGGACGCCTTCAAGGCCCACGGCACCTTCCCGCACTTCAAGGAGTGGCAGGCGGCTGTGGGAGAAATGTTCGACGGAGAAGTGGGCGTTTCGTTCTGCAAGCCCGTATACCCGCGTGGCGATGCGAACTGGGACTCACACCGTGCGCACATCGTCGACGACGACTACTTTGCGTCGAGTCTGCACATTGTGCACGTACCGAAATTTGTCCAGGAAGACAAGGTCGAAGCATTCATCGAGGCGATTACCCTCGACGGTGTCGGGTCGACCCACGAAGAGCAGGGGTGCCTGCGCTTCGACGTTTACCAGAACATCAACGACCCGACAGAACTGTACCTCTACGAGGTCTACACCAACTCCGATGCGTTCGAGTACCACAAGGGCACTCCCCACATCACCAGGTGGGTTGAGACCGTAAAGGACTGGTACGACGAGAGCCGCGACGGCGGTGGCCGGGTAGGGCGCAACGTTTGGCCGCCCGACAACTGGGCCTGGAGTTCGGGCAAGCCGAGCTGGTAAGCACCGGTTACACAAAGAGAGCGCCGGGTCGTTTGACCCGGCGCTCTCTTATTTGGTTTCTACCTGGCTGAACGCCAGCTTGTAACCAGCCTGGCAATGCCTACGCGGCAACTGCCTCGGGCGAGTTCTGTACGTCCTTCAGTGCAGCGGTTTCAGTGTCGCTGATGACCTTCGCGATGTCCAGCAGGATGATCAACTTCTCTTCGGTCTTGACGATACCGGTGAGGTACGCCGAGTCGTTGGTCGTGATCACCTTTGAAGGCGGCTCGATCGAGTTGGACGGAATGCGGCTGACTTCTTTGACTGCATCCACAACCATTCCGATGTCGGTGCCCTCGACGTCGACCACCACGATGCGGTGCTCTTCGGTCCGGTCGGTGCCGGGCATGGAGAACCGGGCTCGAAGGTCGCCCACCGGAATCACCTTGCCGCGAAGGTTGATGATGCCCTCGATAAACTCGGGGGCCCGTGGCACACGCGTAATCTCCTGCATGCGAATGATTTCGCGGACAGCGCTAATGTCTACACCGTAGGCCTCTGAGTTGAGGTCAAATACGACGAGCTGGCGCTCTCCGACTACACCATTGTTTTCAGACATGTTTGCAAGTAATCCCTGTTTTCACATCTCATAGTGGAAGCGGACGCAGTTGCGACCGCACGATTCTGTTAATCCCTTCAATGGTCACGGATTCACAACATGTACACATAGGAGCAATGGCCTATTGCACTGCGGGAACTACCTATTCACTCGCTTGCCCATACGGGTCAACGGCAGCGAGCCAGGAAGGGGGTTTTGTCTTTCGTGAAGTCCTCATCGGTGACTGTATGAATTCACGCAGATCATCCCCGCAACGACACCACGGAGTTCGAACCCGGTGCCAACTGGGGGTTACTCGGGCGTTCGCACTCGTCGATCAAACCGGGCACGCATCCGCCGTCCGTCACCACGGCGGTCGGGAGCAACCTGCATCAGGAACCGCCCCGCACTCCCTAATCCCGGACAACCGGGTGGCACTTTCCTATACGTCCAGGCGGTAGAAGCGGGCGGCCGTTCCGCCAAATACGTCGGCCTTTGCACTCGGCGAAAGCGAGGCCAGGATCTCACGTGCCGTGTCCGCCACCCGTCCGTAGTCACTCGCCAGCGTGCACACCGGCCAATCGGTCCCGAACATCAGGCGGTCCGAACCGAACATCCCCAGCACGTGGTGAACGTACGGCCGAAGGTCATCGATGGTCCAGTTCTGCTGGTCGGCTTCTGTGACCATCCCGGAAATCTTGCAGTGGAGCCCGTTGATACTCGCCACCTTGCGCATTTCGGTCAGCCACGGCTCAACGACGTGGTCGGCGATAAGCGGTTTGGCGATGTGGTCGACAACTGCCCGCAGATCGGGGATCTGGTCCATCACCTGCGGTATGTAGGGCAAATTGGGCGGCTTTGCGAGGAAGTCAAAGGCGATGTCACGGCGCGACAGCTCTTTCAGGCCTTCGACCGCCCCGGAGTTCACGATCCAGCCTGGGTCTTGCTCCGATTCCCAGATATGGCGCACGCCCACGAAGTATTTACTCCGCTGAAGCTCGTCGAGCGTGTACCCTACCTCGGGGTCGGTCAGATCGACCCAGCCGACGACGCCGGCAATGAACTCGTGTTCCTCGGCCAGTTCAAGCAGCCAGCGCGCCTCGTCGACCGACCCCACCGCCTGGACTATCACGGTGTAGTCGACTCCCGCCTTCTCTGCCAGGGGCTTCAGGTCCGCCGGGCCAAAGTCGGTGGCAAGCGGGCTTCCATCTGGCATCCACGAGTAATCGAACCGGTCGATTTCCCAGAGATGGTGATGGCTGTCGATTACTGGAACCTGGTTTTCGGGCAACACTTGCACCTCGAATGCACGTCGAAAAAGTTACTGGTAGGTCGGGAGCCTGGATTTTGTCTACGCGACGATCTTGCCGATTTCAGACCGATCGTTTGTCGCGGTGTTGTGCTTGCCGGCAAAGTTGGCGTCGGCATACCAGAGCTCACCGTCTTTGATCGAAAGCCCGTGGACGTACGCATCGCCGGGGTCCATCGTAATCCGCTCTTTTTCTGCGCCCGATTCGATGTCGTACTTAACGATCACATTGTCGGTCGTGTGGGCGCACCAAATCCCGTCGCTGACCCTCGCCAGGCCATGCAGGCGAGGTAGTTCAACCTCGAACTTGTGAACGATTTTGTACCCGTCGGAAGGATCGACAAGAAAAATAGCCAGCGGGTTGAACGCCGTGACCCAGATATTGCCCTCGTCCCATTCAATTCCGTGTATCCCACCCCCATCCGGGGTCCTGAACCGGTCGACCGCTTCCCCGGTTTGCAGATCGAGCTTGTATACGTAGCCAAGTCCGGTATCGGTCGAGCGACGCGGCCGCGACGTCGATTCACCGTTCGAGGCTGTCCACAGGTACCCCCCGCCAACCGTGATGCCGGACCCGTTGGCGGTAGGTGTGTGAATGGTCCGCAAGACTTTTCCGGTTTCATCCACGACGTAGACGTTGTCGGTCTCCTGGTCCATCACGAACAGGCCTTCATCTGTCCACTGCAGGCCGTTGGGCATGTTGCACGGGGTTTCGATCTGCTTGATGGCTTTCATGGCGTTTCTCAGTGGTACTTGTGGAGTGAGCGTGTGTAGACAGCCAGGTGGCCCGGAACTTTTCAACGGTATCTGGC